>JAHFBM010000002.1 GCA_023250055.1 bacterium
ATTTGATGATTTACCAAACATTCTAAATTACACCAAACTTAAACTTACAACCTTCAGTGAACTTTACCTTAGTAGTAGTAGATGGGTTTGCATCTGGTTGAATAGTTTAATTTATCAATATTTTAACAGCTCACCATTCGTATGCCGTTTAATCAATTTAGCTTTTCATACTAGCGCAGGTTTAATTTTATTTTGGTTATTAACGCACTGGTGGTCACATAGTAAAAACAGCCTAATCAAGCGCAACTGGAACTGGATGGCAACTATAGTCACTGGTACGTTTCTACTACACCCGGTCCAAAGCCAAACTACTTGTTATATTATTCAAGGACAGTTAGAGGGCTTAGCAAGTTTGCTAATTTTAATTTGCTTAGCGCTATACACTCAATATTGCAAGGAGCCTGTTGGGCGACATGGCAATCTAATTACTAAGCTACCCCTAGTCCTCTTACTACTAATCATGCTTACCTTAGCTAGCAGCACCAAAGAGATCGCAATTATTACACCATTCCTAATTCTACTTTGTGATTGGTTTTGGATAGCTCAAGGTAACTGGATAGAACTTAAGTCGCGCTTTAAACTACACCTAACACTGTTTTTTACTACTAGCGTAATTTATCTATATTATTTAAAATCTCAGTTCTTTATTAATATGCTGCTTGGCAAAGCATCTGTTCAGAGCAGTGTCGGAAATCTGCTAAGCCCCACCGGAGATCTATTTATTTCTCAAACGGAATTTATCCGATCTCAATTTAAGGTCCTGCTGCACTATTTATATATTGCAATCTGGCCTTTTGATATTTGTATAGAATATGACTGGCAATTGACTCGCTACTGGTCTGATTTTGACTGTCTAGTCCCTGGACTAATTTGGGTTTTAATTAGTATTGGATTAATCATCTTGTGGCGTAAAAACAACATTCATCCTATTGTTTTTGGTATTTTATGGTTCTTAATATGCACTATCCCCCGCAGCTTGGCACCTTCAGGTGAACTACTTGTTGATTATAAAGTATATCTAGCAAATATCGGTTGGCTAATGACCTTGAGCTACTTATTAATTTATTTTCTAGACAAATATTTAAAAAGCAGAGTTGCCCAAATCGCCATTCTAATATTAATTATTACCGGTTGCGCTACCACAACCTGGTATCGTAAATTAGTTTGGAGCAGTCAATTAACTTTCTGGGAAGATGTTATTAAAAAGGCCCCCCATAAGGCTCGCGGATTTAATAACTATGGCATGGCCTTAATTGAACAAAATGAACTAGATAAATCAATTTTTTATTTCAAAAAGGCCCTTAATCTCAACCACTTCAATGGACATCGTGAAACTTTCTTTTGGGATCCATACATTAATTTAGCCAATGTCTATGCCATGCAGAATCAAATTGATCTAGCAGTTGATCTGATTCGAAAAGGACTAGCTATTAATCCAGAAGTAGCTAATTTACATAATAACTTGGGTGCACTACTAGAATTTCAGGGAAAAAAAGATGAAGCGATCATTCACCTACACAAAGCAATTCAATTAAAATCCAATAGTGGCCAAGCCATGTGCACTTTAGGTAAAATATATTTAGCCTCTAATCAACCTGAACTAGCCTGGCAATGGCTCAAGCGCGCTTGTCAAAGTACCCACATGGACCGTGTTGCTGCCACCTTGCAGATATTTGCTGAAGCAAGCATCAAAACCAAACATTGGACCGATGCCGTCTGGGCCCTAGAAAAACTCCTACTGATCCAACCCAACCATATGGAAAGCTGGCTAAATCTAGGTAGTGTTTATTACTTTAATGGCGCTAATGAGCGGGCTAAAATCTGCTATAACAAAGCCTCTCAATTAAACCCAAATGACCCGCGGATCAAGCAAATGCTGGTAAAAATGGACTACCAGTAGAGGATGCCATATTTCGAGTACCCTAACTATTGATAGCCCATTAATTAACCAACAAATCGCTTAAACCCCGCTGGCTGTTTTCACATCGCCTGCAAACTTAGCAAAATCAGCTGCCATCTGCAGCTGTAAATTCACACAAACACCAGAACCGCAGTAATGATTAATTTTATTAGCCAAATCCATAGACGACATGTTTTGCATTTCTGCTAATGTAATTGAATACCAAGCTTGTCGCATAGCTGCTGTCCTTGCCAGTAATACAAAATATATTTCTTGATTATCTAATTTTAAAAATTCCTGTGCGATCGCAACCCCGACAGGTCTGAGCAAAGTAGTCTGCATTACCAATCGGAGCAACTCTGCCCCAGCCACCCCATTTAGTTGGTCCAGCCCCGAAAGTTAGTCAAAAATCCACCATTGATCAACCATGCAACTTTGACCCTTTAACCAATTCTGCTTAAACTAGATATGTTGGATAAATTTTATTTTAAATGTTTAGGGTGGTTTTAATGGATAAAAAATATGATAGCCAGAGCATGGAGCTCCAACTTCAGCAGAAATGGGCGCGTGAAAAAACCTATCAAACAAAGCCAAACCAACCCATCTATAACATTGATACGCCACCACCAACTGTCTCTGGATCACTCCACATTGGCCATATTTTTTCCTACACCCAAACTGATGTTCTAGCTCGCTTTCAACGATTAATGGGCCATAATGTATTTTACCCATTTGGCTTTGATGATAATGGATTGGCAACTGAACGCTTCGTCGAAAAAAAACTTAAAATTAAGGGGCACCAGCTGCCCAGATCTGAGTTTATTGCCAAATGCTTAGCTGAAAGTCATGCCGCAGCCGACCAGTTTAAACAGCTCTGGAAAAGCATGGGTCTATCCGCCAACTTAGATCAGACTTACTCTACAATTTCAAATCAAACCCGTAAAATCTCCCAGAGTTCATTTATTGAATTATACGAGAAAGGCTTTGTGTATCGCAAAAATGAACCTGCACTATACTGCTCTAACTGTCGTACATCTGTTGCCCAGGCCGAACTAGATGATCAAGAACAACCCGGAACGTTTAATGATCTAATCTTCAAGACCACAATTGATACTGAAGTTGTAATTAGCACAACTAGGCCCGAACTACTCTCCTCCTGCGTTGCTTTGCTATTTAATCCCAAAGATTTGCGATATCAGTATTTAAAAAATCAGATGGCCATCGTGCCTATTTTCCAAAACGTTGTACCAATCTTATCCGATGAAACGGTTGACCCTGAAAAAGGCACAGGCTTAGTTATGTGCTGCACCTTCGGAGACAAGCATGATATTGAATGGTTCAAAAAGTTTAATCTACCCTATCGTCAATCCATTGGCTTTAATGGCAAATGGCTAGATCATACTGGACTTCTAGCAGGATTAGGATTTAAAGAGGCCCGTACAACTATTTTAGAACAACTCAAAATCGATGGTTGCCTAAAGGCACAACGCCCTATCACTCATAACGTGAATGTCCATGAACGCTGTAAAAATGAAATTGAATATTTATCATTACCACAATGGTATATTCGTGTTTTAGACTATAAAAAAGAGTTGATCGATCAAGTTAATCAGATTAATTGGCATCCAGCCTTTATGAAGACCCGTTGTATTAATTGGATTGAAAATTTAAGTTGGGACTGGGGCATATCTAGACAACGCTTTTATGGAATTCCGTTTCCAGTTTGGCATTGTCAAGATTGTCAGCAAGTTATTATTGCCAATCCAGAACAGCTTCCAATCGATCCCCAAGAGACCGCTCATCAAGCGCCTTGTCCAAATTGTAATAGCTCTAAAATTATTCCTGAAACAGATATCATGGATACTTGGAACACATCTTCCATTACCCCCCAAGTCTGTTTTAATTTATGGTCTAATGGTCAAGATCCATTTGCAGAGTCTACTGATATTGAAAAGTTCTTACCAATGAGCATGCGCGCTCAAGCACATGATATTATTCGCACCTGGGCCTTCTATACCATTACCAAATCATGGATGCATCACGGCTTGATTCCATGGCGTGAAATTGTAATTTCAGGACATGTTTTAAGCTCTGAAAAGGAAAAAATATCTAAATCAAAGGAGAACTGCAAAGTTTCACCTGAAATACTTTTAACTCAGTTCCCAGCTGATGCAATTCGCTACTGGGCTTCTGCTAGCAACTTGGGATATGATACTGCATTCTCTGAAGGTCAAATTAAAGTTGGTTGTAAATTAATCACCAAACTTTGGAATGCATTTATTTTCATCAAAGGACATTTAGATACACATCAAGTTCCTATAAACCAACCTACTGAATTAGGACTAGTTAATGAATGGATCCTAACCAGTGCCAGTGAATGCTTTGAGCAATACCAGAGCTATTTAAATAAGCATGAATTTGGACATGCCCTGACTACCGTCGAAAAGTTTTTTTGGAATGATTTCTGTGACAATTATTTAGAATTAATTAAAAACCAGCTATTCAATCCCGATAACTATCAAGGGAGTGAGGTTTCAGCAACTATTTGGACATTGCAACATGTTGGATTAAGAATTTTACAACTGTATAGCCCATACTTACCACACATTACTGATGCCATTTATACCGAAATTTATCAAGTCAAAGTTGGAATTAATTCCATTCACATTACCAATTATGACAAGATTCAAAACAAATATAACTTTACAGAATCAGCTAGTTTAATGAACCATATCATCACAGTTATCACAAACATTCGACGTTTGAAAAGTGAAAATCAACTGTCTCTAAAAACAGAACTTGAAGTTCTTACAATTCATTGCAATGCCGATTTAGCACAAACCTTAAGTCAACATGAACAGTTAATAAAGGGTATTTCACATGCCAAATCAATTACTTATAGTCATGCAACGGGAATAAGCATCTTGAAACTTGAAAATGAACAATATTTTGCAGCTATAACTTTATAGGATTCCCACATGCAATTTCTTAACCCATGCAATGATGTTGCCTTTAAAAAAATTTTTGGATCAGAAGAACATAAAAGCGTTACCATCTCGTTTTTAAATTCAATCTTAGAATACACAGGTGATCAGCAAATTACCGATGTTCAATTTTTAAATACTGAACAAAAAGGAGTTATGCCTGACAAAAAAGATAACATCTTAGATATTTTATGCACAGATCAATCTGGCAATAAATACATTGTCGAAGTTCAAGTAGCTGGTTTAGAAGAATTTGACAAGCGCATCATTTTTTACGGTGCAAAAACTTATGTTATGCAGCTAGGTGCTACTCAATCATATCGCACCCTAAATCCAGTAGTAGCTATTTCTGTACTTAATTTCACTTATTTTAAAGACAAACCTGACTATAAATCAATTCACTTATTGTTGGATAAAAAAACTCATACACATGATCTAAAAGAGCTATCCTTTGCTTTTATTGAGCTCCCTAAATTTAATAAGCAAGAACATGAGCTAATCTCCAATGAAGACAAGTGGATCTATTTCCTAAAAAACATTCGCAAAGAACAACAAATTCCAGCTCCACTAAATAACAATGAATTTAAGGCGGCTTGCCAGGCTGCCAATCGAATGACCTGGACT
Source organism: bacterium (assembly GCA_023250055.1). Classification (GTDB taxonomy): domain Bacteria; phylum Babelota; class Babeliae; order Babelales; family JABDEC01; genus JAHFBM01. Next base: position 5,509 of record JAHFBM010000002.1, read on the forward strand.
GAAGTCGAATATAATGCCTATGAAAATGCCATTATCGCAGCAGATGATGCAATTGGTAAAATTAATTTTGCTTTAAAAGAAGGTCTAGAAAAGGGTAGAGAAGAAGGTCTAGAAAAGGGTAGAGAAGAGGGCAAACTAGCTGTGATTAAAGAACTTTTAGATGCAGGTAATCTTAGCATTGAGGCTATTGCTAAGGCAACCGGCTTTACCATAGACCGAATAAATCAAATTAAGAAGAACCTATGATCAATATCAACAATAAACAAACAGCTCCAATTGATTTGACGCAGCTCAAAGCTGATGCTGAAACTATTTTAAAAGCTTTAGACTATAGTAACTTTGATCTAGGAATCTTAATTGCAAATCTCAAAGACATGCATGAATACAACTTAAATTATCGCCAACAAGATAAGCCCACCGATATTTTATCTTTTCCATACCACCCTGATTTGAAGGCTGGTGAAAGAATTGTTACAGACATTAATGATGACAAAGATCTAGGTGATATCATACTTTGCCCACAGTATATCTTAGATGATTTGCCACGCTGGGAAATAAATTATCAGAAAAGATTGCAAATTTTGCTTGTACATGGCATCTGTCATCTGCTAGGATATGACCACATTGAAGATGCAGATTATGAAATCATGAAACAACAAGAGGAGCTGCTACTAGCTGTGCTAGAACAAGCAAACCAACGAACATGTCTAGAGCAAGAGCATATTTAATTTATTGCATACTATTTAGCTGCCAAGACAACTTGACAGCTAAACCCTGCCCCACTAATAACAGTCCTCAAATTTATAACACCGTAACTAATATTCAAGTTAATGGCTTTGATTTACCAAAACTACTTCAAGATGTTCTGCATCAGAACTCACAACATGGCTATGAATGGCTCAAGGACCATCAAACTGCCTGCGCTGGAGTTGGTGCATCTGCGGTCTACTTAACAATTGCCAAGCGAGTTTGGGACGGCAAAACAATGCTCTTGGCCTCCAACAACTGGTGCAACTGGAAAAGTGACGTACCCCTAGTCAATTTATTAGGAGTGCCGGCGCGCAGTTTATATCAAGAACTACACTATGCTATTATTAATAAGTACGCTAATAATAGCCAGGCTGACCTGCTAGCACCGCTTGTCCAATTTAGTCATGATTTAAATTTAGAATTAAAGACACTAGACTCTTTCTATCAAATCGGACTTTGGACATCTAAGCTTAAACTGTCTTGGATCTTCTGGATTAGCGCCAAAAACATCTCTGACACACAAGAAAAAATTGCCCGCCTAACTTACTTTAAAACACTGATTAATGATTCAATTCGCATCCAACAAGTAATCAACTAGATTTACAAAGGAGAATGGATTGCCACGTCGCCCAAGAAGGCTCCTCGCAAAGACGATCAAGCTCGCGTTATCTTAAATCGAATTAGCGCTTGAATATCATTTAGGCAAGCTAAACTTACCCAACAGTAACTTCAAGTCGTCATCGCCAAATCTAATGCCAAGACCAAAGAACGGATTGACACTGTGTTGACTAATAAAATCATCTAGCCCAAAAGTTAAATAAACATGCTTCCACAAAAATAATCTGTTCATCCATTTCAAATGTGGCCGGCGATCATCCAAACGAGATTGACCACGAAAGTCAAACATCTCTAATGTTGTCACCCAACGAATATTATCTGAATTTAATGGAATATTATAGTCTGCGCCTAAACCAAATGATCCTTCAAAAACCCCAAAACGGACTGCTAAGTCATCAAAAATCCGACCAATTTGATAGCTATAGCGTACAGTATTGCGCCTAACTTTAGTTTGCTGCACACGATATGGCTGCAGGGCATACCCTGAGTCAGTAATTAAATTATCTAAATCTAGTAAGTTGTTTTTAGTATCATAATAGTTAGTATATATATCTTGGCGATCGACCACATACCCCTTCTCTGATCCAATTAGCTGCAATAGATAAAACCAATCTGGACTAGTATGCAAGCGCAAGCCAAAATAACCCTTAGACTCTGAGTGTAAATAGTTATCTGATGGTCGCATCATTGTTTCAAAGTGCGAGTCAACCACCACGCCTAACTTTTGATAAAATTCAGAAGTTTGCCTTAGATTATGCGCTACAGTTTTAATATCAGAATAAACATCATCTTGATTAACAATCTTACCAAGCAAACCATCTCCACGATCGATTTTGTCAGTAATTGACTGAATCGTATCAAGGTTTTGCTGCGTACATGCCACAACTCGCTGCAAATCAGCGCTAACTGGCACAGCTCTTTCAGCCAGTAAATTTAAGTTCTGAATCAACAAGTTAATCTGTTGTTTGTTGTCAGCAATCAATTGTGTCATTTGTACAATAGCATGATCAACTTTATGAGCTAAATTATTAACCAGAACCGGTTCCCGACCAATGTTTATTAAAACTGATCCAGCTGACAATACGCCATGCAGCTCTGATCCTGGCCGCAACTCTAAATATTTTGCACCTAATATACTTTCTTGATGGATTTCAACTTGAGCATCTCGATATAACTTATAGTGAGCATTAATCATCAGACTAGCTTCAGCCTGATTAGTTAATTGATTTAAAGCCACACACTCCACCCAACCAACCTTCACACCAGCAATTTTAACATCAGCTTGCTTGGTTAATCCTGAAGCATCTTGAAAGCAAACTATGTAATGATCATGCTTACGAATATGCCATTCAATTGCACCCAGATAAAGTGCTGCATAAATTAACACAGCTATCGCTATTAATACAAAAAAGCCCACTTTAGTTTCAGTTTTAATCTGCAAAATAAATTACACAATCTTAGTTTGTTCTTTTTAAATCCAATATAATTTTTCTATCTTATATTGGATACCAGCTTTATTTTTAGGCTGCTTTTTAATAATTGCATAAACTCGCTGCACAACCTGACCAACTTGGCCCTGTGCTATAACTGAAAAAAACTGCGGGTTAAAGCGATTATCAAAAAATGCAACTAAGTCATTTGGTACATTGCTTAAATCTGAACTATATACCAAACCCAAAGTTTTGCCCCACTCACTTAGCCAATTTGTCTGTGGTTGAAACTGCTTAGTCCACTCTGCTACTGCCTGCTCTCGCTTTATTATATCATCAGACACCGCTCTTGAAAAGCCCAATCCAGCTAAAATAGAATCTGAAAACAACCAGGGCTGAAGGTCTGAGGACCGGCCATAAGTTGTAAAAAGATCTGTTAAATAAATTGGACGATGCAATTGCACACTATCCTCTTCAGAATCAACTGGCGGAACATAGAAAACATAATTTTGAAAGTACTTCCAGCTCGGCAATATTAATAGCTCTGTAATATCATAAAGGGGTTGCTGGCGCTCAGCCAAAAACCTTTCCAAATCACGCATCATGACCTTAGGATCAACCTGATCTTTAGTTAAGGCAGCTAACTTATTAAAAATATAATTTAAAGCTAGCACAGTTCCAGAATCCTCTGACTCACTGCCAGGCGCAGGCTTTACAGCTCCCTTAAATTCATGCTTTGTAAAATCATACCACTGATTTAAATTAATTTTACCTTCTTCACAAGACAGGCAAATCTTAATTTCGCCATCCAAACCATCAATTGATTCCTGCAACTGCACCTTATCCCAACGATTTAAACCTGGCAAAATTCGCTCTAAAAAAACAGCTTGTGGTGGACGCTTCACGCTCTCGATCGACTCATCAGTAGATACATTTTTAGACTCTTTGGGTCCAGACAAGCGACTAATTGCCATCTGCACGCCTCCCAATGCCAACATTTTTGCCTTCTCGCGCTTCACAACTAAATCTGCGACCGGGACATATCCGGTAACCTGATAATATAACTTAGTGATTATAGCTGTACCAAGCGCCATCATCATTAACGTTAAAATTAGAATGTAACCAGATTGAGATGTACCGCCCAGCAATTTGAAATTCTTATGTTTACGCATTTTTTTCACTGAGCCATCCCCCTTTTAGCTAGTTTAGCAACTGACTCATCCTGCGTATCACCCTCTGCCAACTTAGGCTTCTTAGAAATATGTTCAACCTGTATCGGCATATACCAAAATTTAAACTCTTGTGAAGCATCCTGCCGATCGTCTTCCCATAACTCTAAATCTACTTCGACATATTTCGGCAACTCAGTCTGCTGCTCTGATTCTAAATTAGTTAACTGCTTAGGCTCCCCTTCATCCCCCTCTTGTGGAACAAAGTGATATGTCAAAACCAGTTTTTTAATTCCATTAATTAAATTGTAATTTTCAAGACTAGCCTTAGCAGCAATATAGTTTAAATCAATTGACTCTTGACGAAACAAGCTCCAACTATTTGGTTGATCAGCCTGCAAAGTGTAAACAACCCGTGTAATGCGCGGCTTTACATCGCCATAAACTTGCAGGGGGTTACAGGTTAGAAATGTTAGATCTTTTAGAATTTGTCCACCCGATCCGTCATCCTGACTAATACTAAGTAGCTGCTGCTCAACAGGCTTAGCTGGCTCAAATTCTAACTCTTCAACAGGTTTTTGTACTTGCTTTTGACCTTTACTAACTTCTGACGTAGCCGGCTGCTCTGGCTTTTTGATTTCCGGCAATAAAGACATTCCACTTAAATCTCGCTGTAAACGCTCTTGCACTAATGCTACGCGCATTCCAACCGAAATCGTTTCTCTAACCTGAGCCTCAGAGCGATATATTTGATTAATTATAGTATATAAAACAATTCCCAAGATGCTGGAGATTGCGATACCAAGCACAACCTCTATTAAAGCAAATCCGCGCTTCATGCCACCTCTTCCTCTTGTGGTACCAGATGAATTAAGCTAAGTATAGTCTCAGACTGATCCTGAAAAGGAGTACTCCATGATCCAACACACTGAACCAAGTGAAGGTCTGGAAATTTACGGTATAAACTAGATTGAGTTGGAATCGGTATCACTTCAAACTTCAGTTCACTAAACTGGCCCGTGTCTTTAATTATAAGTTGTCGATCGGTTTTGAACTTAGGGTCTAAAATCGCCTGCCCTTGTGAATTAAAAAAATAGTTTCTTAGATTTAATACTCGCACCATAGCGCTACTCTCATACCAAACTTGCTTTAAGATACTACTTTGTAAGCTGAACAATGACATGCTCATAACTCCCAAAATGGCAACCGCAATGATCACTTCAATGAACATAGAGCCTGAAACATTATTTTGAGCAACTTTATTAATTAATTTCTGCATCACTAATCTTAAATTGAGCTGAAAAAGGATTCAAAACTAAACTGTATATATTATTTTCTTCGGATTTAGCAACCTGCTGATCTGTAAAATTCAACCTTACGGCTTGAGCAAGGCCATCACTGGAAATATAAAACCAGAATTTATCATTACTACCATCCATCGCATTACGATCATTAATATAAATTTCACGCAATTTAAACCGTGGGTCAAGTTGCATCTGACCGTCTTGATAATCTAATTGCATTGGTTCAAATTTCAACTCACCTTGCGAAGTTAACTGATCAATTTGCGACTCAGCTACCAGCGTCCCAGAGTTTGAATCTATTGTAATTTTATGCAACTTGCCGGTTACAATTGCATTATACCAGACCAAACCCACAAAGGAGTTTAACTTAGCTACAAAAGATAGCCGTTCTTCTTCTGGTGTTTGACGCCATAAATTAGGTACAACTACTGTGGCCATCGCTGCAATTAAAGCGATAGCCACAATCAATTCTATAAATGTAAACCCGCTAACCTTACGGCCAAAGCCATTCTTCTTCTGGACTGCCTGGACCATTTATACCCCAAGAATAAAGCTGATATGGTGGATGCGCATTTGGAACTATTTTATAAACAAATGGATTACCCCATCCATCATTAGGAACCTCTTTAGCTTCCAAGTATGGACCATGCCATTGTCGCTCGGTTAAGTCTGCTGGCCTACGAATCAAATCATTTAATGATTGTGGTGCTTTATTAACCCGACGAATATAATCATCAATATTAGATTTAATTGTTTGCAGATTAGTTACAGTCGTGCTTACTTTAGCATCATTTAAATATCTAATAGCATTTGGCGCTACAATTAATGCCAACACTGCCAATATTGCCACCGCAATAATCAATTCTATAAAAGTAAACCCAGGGCGTAATTGCCGTCGGCGTAACCCATTAAATACCATAAATTAAAACTCCTTATTTTTTTGAAACCATTTCATTCATCTTCACAATTGGCAAGACCATTGCAACTACAATAAATCCTACCACTAATGCCATCACCACCATCATAATTGGATTTAAGGCCGCCGTTAAGCTTTCAGTTGTTTCTGATAGCTCTTCTTCATAATTGCTAGCTATGTTTTGCAGCATCAAGGCTAATTCTCCGCTTTCCTCACCAGTACTAATCAAATAGATCGCCATTGGTGGAAATAGATTAGTCTGTTTTAAATATTGCGTGATCTTACCCTCTTTGACAATATTTTCCTTAGCTTTCTCAAGGGTTTCTGCCAAAACTCGATTTTCAACAATGTTACACACAATCTCTAAGGCCTCAGACAAGCGTACACCGCCTTCCAACAGCATTCCTAATGTTCTAGAAAATTGAACAACCGCGCTAATCCGCACAAAATAATTAAAAGCCGGAATCTTTAACTTGAATTGATCAATCATGTAAGCCCCCCGTGGTCGTGATGCCCAATACTTAAGCGCCATCACCAACGAGCCAAGTATAATTGCTAGAATCAGATAATGATCTGTCATAAAATTAGAAATATTAACTAAGAACTGTGTTGGACCAGGCAATGACCCACCACGCGCACTAAAAGTTTGAGTCATCTTAGGCACAATAAATACAATCATCCCAACCGCTACTGCACCCACAAAAGCTAGCTGAATCAAAGGACCACGCACAGCAGACTGAATCTCTCTAGTAATTTCACCTCGTCGCTCTAAGTAAGTCGTCAAGCGCTGCAAAATCATCTCTAAATTGCCAGTTGCCTCACCAGCCTTTACCAACTGGATATAAATTTTATCAAATGTTTTAGGATACATGCCCAGGCCATCGGCTAATGATCGCCCCTCTTTGACACCATCTTTAAGCTGTACGATAATTGAATGCAATGGACCAGAAAACTGATCCATTAGAAGCTCTAATGACTGCAATAATGGAATACCTGATTTAAGCAAAATAGCTAACTGCTTAGTAAATAAAATTTTATCTTTGGGTTTAACGCTACCAGCAAATAAACGTTGATACCATGGAATTCCAGCTCCACCACCACCGACTAAACCGATTTCTGTAGGAAATAGCCCGCGCTTGACCAGCGCATCTTTTACCCCAGACTCTGATGGTGCATCAAGCTGCCCAATGATTTGCTTGCCGTCACGTGAAAATGCTTTGTAATAATATAAAGCCATTATATATTATCCCCATCACTTGCTACCCAAATTGTTACATGTTAGGCTGCAAATATGTTTATCAAAATTCAATTAGCCAGCTGGCTGTTACTACTTAATAACTTTTGCACAACATTGTCAAACAATCCACCAACTTTTAATAACACATTCGGTGTCGACTATTTCTCACTGCATTCACCTATTAAATTTACTGCTAGTGGAATTCAAGATTTCCTCAAGAATACCTATAACCATACTCAATATGCTAGTAATATTTTACCACACAATACTAGCCATTTTTTACAACTACTGGAACATGGCCAAAAAACTAAACTCGATCAAGACTATATGTTGGCAGTTATTCGCTTATTTCGTCAGAAAATTAATAGCGCCAGCTTTCTGACAGCCACTGAGGTGGAGCGCGTCACCGCTCTTTTACCAAAACTACTTAATGAACACCTCAAAATCAAAGTTCCACTAGCTGCAAATGCCAATAAACTAAACATTGTTGGGCTGCGACTAATCGAAAACTGTTTAAGCAAAACCCTCTGGAGCGGCACAAATCCTCAACTAATTTGGCCCCAGTTTATTAATATTGGCAACAGTTTAAATCTAATGTTTAAATCCAATCAGATTATCTTAGACACTGACGACCTCAATGATGCTCTACACATCTTAATTGATCGCTTAATCTATACAATTAAACTACTAGAAGATAGTTTGCCTGAATCATTTTACACTGAACTAAGCAAACAGTTACAAACGGACCCGCCCAAGTGGCTAGAAATTGATGAACTAGAAGATTTAATCGATAGCAAACTGCAAAAAATCAAGAAAGCTGTTCTGCAGGCGCAGGTCAAGGCTCAAGCCAAAGCCGCCGGCATATTATAAACGCATTCGATCTAAGAGAACCATTTCTCTTCTATCAAAACATTAAATCATGCGTCTTTGCGAGAAGTTTCGGCGTAGTTTAAACGAAGCTGGACGACGTGGCAATCCATTCTCTTTTCCATGTTAGCGCATTGCGTTGACATTTTATCAGGGATATAAATACTTATTACCTCATCAATACTCTAAATAATTTGTGGCAAATAGCGAAATTCCCGAGCACGGTCGTTAACTTGCCACTTAGACGCACCCAGCTATGATTTCACATAGAAACTGCATTAAAGACTACTTTAGGGCTAGAACTTTTTTGAGCGCAGTGTCAATTTCTAATAAAGCGACCAGCCCCAACTTATCTATTAGATTCCCCAGCCGGACCTTGTCTATAGCTTTAATTTGGTCCATTAAAGCCCTGCCTATTTTGTTTTTCACCGTAATAGCAACATCAAATGGATACATTTTAGATACTTGACTAGTAATTGGAGCAACAATCACCCTACTTGAGAATTCATTGCCGGTATCATTGGATATAATGACAGCTGGCCGCTTCTTGTTAATCTCCGTACCTACCACAGGATCCAGGTTGACCCAGTAAACTTCACCTCTCTTAGGAAATCGCACTTGTTTCACTCCCAATCTTCGACATCTAAAGCTTGCCACTCAGAGATCGACCTCTTCCGATCTGAATCATTTTCAGCTTCGATATACGCCAACTTGAGGACCTCTTTTTCCCGAGCTAAAGCTTCATTAATAACCTTAGTAACAAAGGAGCTCATCTGCCGGCGCTCTATCATCAAATGAAGGGCTTTATTAGTATCTTCCGGAATAGAGAAAGTTACATTAATTTTTTTCATACTCCACCTTATTTTATAACTAATGTAATTATACAATAATTATTGTGTATTGTCTATGGATGTGTAAAAAAAACTCTTTAATCTCAGGCTTGTCTTTTGTTATAATTGATCTTGAACGTTAAATATTAATCAAAAATGGAGGTTATGGCTATGAATTTAGGGTTGTTTTCAAGGCGAGTTTCATTGTTATTGATGATGTCTTCTTTAGCGATTATTCCTGCACCAGAACTGCACGGATCAGATGCTGTAGAAGGGGTCGTCATTGCAGCTGGAGTTTGCTTTGCTCCAACAATTATTTCAGTAGCATTTTCAATAGCTCTTATTAGACAAGGGATGAACCCCAACGATACCATTACTACTAAAAGTTGTTTAACTTTAATTTCTTATCTTTATAAGACATATGGCCCAGCAGAGGCATTTAATCATGCATCAGGAATGTCCATGTCATCTTCCGATGTGGCAACTGCTAATAAGAGCCTAGCAGATATTGTGTCTAAAATAAATACTGATCCAAAAGGAGTAGAGGCAGGGTTAACGGATTTTTATACGAATCTTGTTGCTGCACGTAAAAATCCACTTGGATTTCAAGGTTTCATGGACGCTTTTAAAACATCAAGTATTTATACTAACCTTTCAGTTGATGATACGGCGATTTTAGACAGTGCGCTCGCAAATACAATACTCAATCTATCAACGACACCAACGATGGGTGGCTCCGGCATTGCCGATCCGGCGGTATTGTTTACAAGTCAGATTAATGATCTTCCAACAGGCTCCATTTCTGCAGGCTCTTTGGTTGGGATTGCAGAAGATGTAGGCATGTCTCAGACTCAATTAATTAATGTGGTAAGAAACAGTCAAAAATTAACAGATAGCCTCAATCTAGCTGAAGGACAAACTGTTGAAGGTGTAATATCTAACATTGCTGAACCTAGAGATCTTCCGCCACCAATCAACCTTCTTAGTATCCAGAGTCTGTATGTTATAGATACTAATAATATAATTACTAATATAGCTTCAGGCGCTAAACTGACCTTGAGCGATTTGAGCACTTTACGCGACTTTGTTAATGCTGGGGGAAGCCTTAAAAATGGGATGGGTGTTTTAGAAGACGCACTTAAAGCTGTAAGGAATAATCCGGACTTTACCGATTATGGGGAATTTATTGATAATTTAATACACGCTGCTTAATTAAGGTGGTTAAAAGGTTATTGGTGGGATGCACTTTATTTAACTATATAAAGTGCATCCCACCAATAACCTTTTAATGTAATATAAAGAGTTTCGGTTCATTTTTACCCTAAAACCAAAGTTTTTCATTTGGCACTATAAGAAAAGCTTGCCACATTGCGTTAAGCATGCACTAATCGATAAAATACAGTTCAATCCCAAAGTGGCGACGGGTTTTCAAGAAACCTAGCCCTAATAACAAACTTAATGGGCCTACCCATAACCACAATCCCAGCTTCTCTAGTAAAAAAACCGATAGCGGAATTGACCATAAATGTACGTTACCCAAATACAATAATATTAACCACTTAATTACTAAAAAGGCTGTGATAAACAAAGCAAATAGCGCAATAACCTGTGCAATAAAGCGTGGCAAGAATTGCTTAAATGGTGCTAGATGAAAATCAAATCCATACTGGGTTCGCAGGAAGTAAATAAATAAAACAACCTGAATCAAACCCGAAATGCTTGTCGCAACTGCCAATCCAGTTGCTTGAAAATGACCCACTAAAAACTGGTTTAAAATGTAATTAGCAAATGTTGCAACAATTGAGATCATCATCGGTGTATAAGTGTCATGCAAAGCATAATAAACATTTAAAATAATTTTATTAAGTGAGAAAAAGAATAGGCCAACCAAGAAGCCCATTAAAACCCACTTAGCCTCCAACACTCGCGCTAATGGAAACTTATCAGATAAAAACAGGGTACTGAAGATATCTTCTGCAAAGAAACTCATCAACAATGCAACAGGCACGGTCACCCACATTACTAATTTAGAGGCTTCAAACAAATAGTAACTCAGTTTCTTTGGTTCATAAACAGATACTTGGGCGAAGTATGGTAACATAATTGTTGAAAAGGCTGCAGCAAAAATCCCTAATGGAATTCCCATAAAACGGTTAGCATAATTAATAATCGATACAGAGCCATCAGCTAAATAAGAAGAAAAACTAGTATCTATGAATAAACTAATTTCCATAATGCTCATACTGAACATTACTGGGAAGAATTTTTTTAACAATGTCCAAAATTGAGATTTGGCATGCGGCGTAATTGGACCAAAACCAAATCCTTTTTTGAAATAAACAATTAAATGCATTATAAAACTAGCCACTCCAGCCAATAAGATAGCATAACATAGATAGGTTACTGGCAAACTGTACCACAAACAGGCTAGCAAGGCCCCAATAAAGATTACATTTAATAAAACCGGCCCTAAGGCTGGAATTAGAAAGTGATTTACAGATTGCAAAGCACCAGCTAATAACGAGCTACTAGAGACAAACAGGATAAAAGAGCACATAATCCGAAACAGATCAGCCGTGATTGCAATTTTGTCTGGTGAAAATCCTGATGCAGCCAAACGAACAACCGCTTCAGCCTGCCAAAACATTAGCAGGCAGGTAACTGCCAAAATACCCTCAAAGATTAAGAATGATAACGACATTAGAGCATCTACTTCTTTTTGATTATCATCCCTGGAAAGCGAGACAATCGTTGGCACAAAGGCTGCCGTCAAGGCTCCCTCGGCAAAAATTTTACGCAATGAGTTTGGGATCATAAAGGCTACCACAAAGGCATCTGCCAAAGCATTAGTACCCAAGAAACGCCCCTTTAGCACCTCCCGCACCAAGCCAAGTAAACGACTTAATAAAGTTGAGCTACCAACCTCCATGGTCTTTTTAATAATTGATTTTTTGTCTAAAAGCTTGCTCATATTGCACCGTTAATTAAGATAATAAAAACCTGAAATTAAGCTTAGCCTGTTTTATAAATATCTCTAGCTAAACTTGTAACAGGGCTATCTCGTATTAAAGCTTCTTAAAAAGATCTAAGAATGTTTTGTAGGTCCCGCATACGTCATCGCGAGCCCCTTGTGGGCGTGGCGATCCACTTGCGTCATCGCGAGCCCCTTATGGGCATGGCGATCCACTTAAAAATTAGCTAGTAGATTGCCACGTCGCCAGAAAAAGACTCCTCGCAATAACATACTGGTTTGTGCAAGTCTTACTGCAATTAGCTAATCATAACTGCAAAGTTCCACTTTCTAGATACAAACGCGTATCCATCATCTGACTTAATTGCTGATCATGCGTACTGATAATTAAACCTACCTGATATCTATAGTGCAGATCTAAGAGCAACTCTATAATTTTTTGACCAGTTTGAGCATCCAGACTCGCCGTTGGCTCATCTGCCAAAACCATCTTCGGACGCCCCATTAAAGCCCGTACGATTGCTACTCGCTGCTGCTCACCACGAGATAAATATCCAGGGGCAGAGCTAATTTTGGGGCTTAAACCAACTTGATCTAATAACTCAAACGCTTGCGCTTGCACTATCTGACGATCCTGTCCGGCAATTAACCCTTTTAACATGACATTCTCTAAAACCGTTAGCTCTGCAATCAAATTAGCTTGCTGAAATACTAATCCAACCTGCTGATTCCAAAATTTAGCCCGCTGATTAGAATTTAAGCCACCTAAACCCTGCTCCCCCCAATAAATTTGACCGGCATCGGGCAACTCTGTACCAGCCAAAAGGTGAATTAAAGTTGATTTACCAGAGCCAGATCGACCAAGTAGAGCATAGTTATGATTTAAACTAAAACTAATAGACACCTGATCCAAAACTTTAAACTCTACTGGTCCTTGCCAAAACGACTTAGAAACCTGCTGTAAGACGATCTGATTTAACAAGTGAATAACTCTACTCTTCCAAAACTTTAGGGTGCTTCCAGGCCAAGTATAATAGACTAAGAAGATTTGGAATTACGACTAATACTAAAAGCAAACTCATAATTTGCCAAACAGCTGGAGCCGGACTCACAGCGCTTATAAAAGCTACTGCTGCCACAAAAATAAAATAAAACTTAACGCCACGATGATGCGTAAATGAACCAAAGCTTTGGGCACCATTGAAGCCATTGCCGATCACAGTTGTCAACGCAAATAAACAAATACTAATTAATAGGACCCATTTGCCAGCTGCTGGAGAATAGTTTTTAAACACTTCATAAATTAAGCGACCAGTTATTTCAGATTTACCTTGCCAAACCCCAGTCATCAGGACCAGCATACCAGACATCATACACAATAAGCCATCAGCCAACATAGAATACATCGCCAAAATTCCTTGATCTGATGGGCGCTTGGCATCTGACACAGCATGCGGAATCGAGGACGTGCCAACACCAGCCTCAGTAATAAAGGCCGCTTGATAAGCGCCAGATTTCATAGCTTGGAAAACGCTAGCTCCAGCAAATCCACCAACTGCGGCCGCCGGAGTGAAAATATGCTGTAATACTAAGTTAAATGCAGCATGCAATGCAGCTAGATTATTAAATAAAATTAAAAGTGAAAAAGTTAAATAAGAAACAAACATGACCGGAACTAACTTACTAGCCAATGCTCCAATCCGCTTTGCGCCACCAAAACAAACCGCTACCACCAAGGTTGCTAATATCGCACCGGTAAACCAAGTCGGCACCGACTCTTGCTGTAAGATCTCTGCTAAGACACTAGATTGACAACCTGACCAAGATGCAAATAAGAAAATTGTCACAAGCCCATACCAATTTGCAATCCAAGGATGCGCCAAGCGTAAGTACTGGGTTGGACCACCCGACACAAAACCGTTTACATCTCGCTTACGCGTAAATAGTGCAAAAGTAACCTCAGTATATTTGGTAACCATTGCAAAAAGAATATATGCTAGCAGCCAAAACATCGCCCCGGGGCCCCCAACAATAATTGCCAAGGACGGGCTAACCACATTACCAATTCCAATAGTTGTAGCCATAGCCATAAAAAGCGCCTGAATTGGGCTAATAGTCTGCATTGTATAGGTAGCCTGTTTGTCAGTTTGGACCCCCCTGGTAAGCAAACGCATAAACCGTTTGAATGAGCGCAACTGAATAAAGCGTAGCTTAACTGTTAAAATCATAGCAACTGCAAAAAATATAATTGTTGCTGGAACTTCGAACCAACCATTTAATTGATTAACTAAAGCTAAAAAATCCATCTAAGGCTTTCTTTCTAAATTTTTTAAACCAACTTGTCTGTAAAATCATTTCAAATTTATATGTTTTTAGACAAAAAGGATAGCGCTCGCCGCAAAGCAATATCAAACGTCTCTTCTGCACCAACAGATTTTTGATTAGCAAACTCAATTGCTGAAGATATCTCAATCTGAGTATAATTTAATGAATTTAGAACTGCTCTAATCTGCTGAGAATGGCCAAAGCCCGGTGCTATCACAAAATCTGGCTTGGCAAGTAACTGATCAATTTTATGCTTTAGCTGAACTGCAATTTGTTCAGCTTTTTTAATACCAATCCCACTAACACTACTTAAAAGCTTCAAATCATGCTGCTGAATCGCCAAAATCAAATTATCTACCCCTAGCTGCTCCAAAATAGCCAACCCCATTTTAGGGCCAATTCCCGAACAAGCAATTAAAGTTATAAAGAGTGCCCGCTGTGACAGATCATCAAAACCAAACAAACTGGGGCCCTGCTCAGAATTCCAATGCATATAAGTATAAATCACCACAATCTGTCCCACTGCCAAGCGTTCCGCCACCGGCACTTGACAGCTAAGCGCAATTCCAATCTGGCTCAACTGAACTACAACTTTGCCATCACCTGATGCTAACACAATCCCTTTGATTTGATCTAACACAATCTTTCACCCTTTTTATATAAACACAGGTATCATTTAGCATCAAAACAGCTCCCTGGTCAATTTATAAAAAATAATTAATTGACAAAAGCCCCATTTTTGAGATGATTTAAACTGAATTAAGTAGGAATAGCTCAGCTGGTAGAGCGTCGCCTTGCCAAGGCGAAGGTCGCGGGTTCGAATCCCGTTTCCTACTCCAAGTTATCCCCCTTTGAAAACCGATCTATTGTCTGTCTCTTCTAAATCAGATATTCTTTTATAAGAATGTTAAAAATTTTAAATCAGGTGGTTCTCTATTAATGAAATCGATCATAGTCGAAGCATCATCAATTGCTAAAGCAGTTGAACAAGGCTGGCAAAAAGCTGGTCAACCGAAGGAATTCTCAATTAAAGTCTTTCAAGAAGCCCAAAAAAATATGTTTGGACTAACCAAAGAATCTGCTAAAATTGGCTTTTTCTTTGATGATAAATCCATTGGTAGCAAAATTCAAAGTGCTACACCAGTTGAATCTGGCAACCATAACCAACCTACCCCACATAAAGCACCAGCTCGTCATAACAGTCCACCGCAGCCACGCATAGCACCACAACCACGCCCTGAGACGCAAGCCACAACTGAAAAAACAGCACAGATCCGTCAACAAACACCCAAGCCTGCTCAACCAAAACCAAGGGTACAATTAGCTCCAAAATCAGCACCAGCTCATCTTGAATTGGATCAAAGCGCGCCACCCATTGCCGAAGCTGCTAATGAGGCTGCAGTTGACTCAATTGTTAACCCAAACCGCAATCGCAATCGTCGCCGACGTAATTACTATCGCAATCGCGCCAAACGTAACAGTGGTGGCGATGCACCAACAGATGCAAACTGACGCAACCATTATTGCACAATGTACTCCATCTGGAAGTGGCGCAATTGCTCTTTTACGCCTATCCGGTGCTGATGCAATTATAATTGTGGATCGATTTAGCAAGCTCACACAGGGGCAGACCCTTAAGGCACAAGCTAGTCACACTGTCCACTATGGTCAAATCATTGATCAGGACAAGCAAGTCGTAGATCAGGTTATGTTTATTGTGATGATTGCGCCTAAGACGTTTACGGGAGAGAATGTAGTTGAAATCACTTGCCATAACAACCCCTTTATTATTGAGAAAATTATTGGCTTAGCTATCTTTCACGGCGCCAGACTAGCTCATAAAGGCGAATTTGCCCAACGATCATTCTTGAACAACAAAATTGACCTAGTTCAAGCTGAAGCAATTAATAGCTTAATCCATGCCCACACTGAACAAGCAATGCAAAAATCTCTGTCGCAACTCAAGGGTAGCTTAACCAACTGGTCACAACAGATCGAGCAAAGTCTATATAAATGCTTAGCTCTCTCAGAGGCTAGCTTTGAATTTATAGATGAAGAAATGGATTTTGGTCCCCAAATTAGAACTGAACTAGAACAAGTTATAACTCAAATCAAGCTTGCTCAACAAAGTTATGGCATTCAGCAACAGATTAAAGATGGCGTGCGTATAGCTATTATCGGCACGGTCAATGCTGGCAAATCTGCTCTATTTAATGCCTTGCTTAAGCGTGAGCGGGCAATTGTAACTCCAATTGCTGGTACCACCCGAGATAGCATCGAGGCTGGAATCTACACCAATCAACATTATTTAACTTTGGTAGACACAGCGGGGTTGCGACAAACAGATGATTATGTTGAGCAAATTGGGATTGAGCGTTCCATGGCAGAAGCCCATCAAGCCGACCTAATACTACTGGTATTTGATACCAGTCGAATGGTTACGCCAGCTGAACTAGCAATTTACCAGGAAATTATGACCAAATACCAAGATAAAATTATATTGGTAGGCAATAAATGCGATCAAATTATCAAACTAGAACTGCCAGATCAATTTAAAAATTTAAATTTAGTCTCTGCGCAGGGCCTGAATGGTCTAACTGAACTGGAAGCGCTAGTTTTAGGCCGAATCAAGCAACTACTAGAGACCGACAGTAGTCCTTTTTTACTAAATCAGCGCCAATTTAATATTTTAAGCACGGTCGCCAGCAACTGCCAACAAATTTTAACTATGATTACCAATCCTGAATATGAGCTAATCTCTCTGCATCTTAATGAAATCTTGCAAATCCTCTCTGCCCTAACCGGCCAAAGCATCACAGAACAAGGACTAGAAACAATTTTTAGAGAATTTTGCGTCGGCAAGTAATCTTTTTTTACCTTTTTCTTTAATTTTCAACTTTAAATTTACTATGATTAATATTGTAGTATTAATTTAAAGGAGGTTGTTTAAATGAAGAAAATTTGGTTAATCTTGATAATATCAACGACAACTAGTGCTATTGAGGCTGGAGTAACTGAGGCAGTTTCTGCTTGTTTAAGTAGTATTCTACCCTGCGCACCTACTTTAGACAGTGCCAATGGAATGGGTTGTACAATTGCACATTTTATTTACAGTGGTAGCAAAGGTCCATTCACTTGCACTGGAACAAGTTGTGATCTCACCGAAATAGACTTTCATGAAGACTTAGCTCTAATAGCCAAAAGCTTAAGCACTTCAAGTGGGATCGCCAGCTGTCCCGGCGTGACCTTAGCTGATATTATCAATCATCAAGATGGTGTTGATTTGAGCGGTGCTACTTTAAGTGCTGCAAACCTATCTGGACTAACCTTACCACACCTAAATTTAACTGGTGCTGATTTGTCACCTGTCTTCTATGATGGAGAAGACCACGCAACTAATTTATCAGGCTTAAATGCCGCTGGTGCTACATTCCAAGGAACTATTTTCAATGGTGCAAATTTAAGTAACGGTATGTTCTATGGTTCCAGCATGAAAGAGGCTTCTTTTGGAAACACCAACTTGTCAAATTCCGATCTTGCACATGTCGATCTTGAAGGTGCAGGATTTTATCAAACTAATTTAGACAAAGTTAATTTTCAATTTGCGACTCTAACTGGATTAGCTGATACTGTCACATTCGATAATGGTACTACAGTAGCTGCGGGTATTAAAACTGCTCTAAATCTTGGCACTGCTGATTACACTGGAGCTATTTTATCTGGCATAGATCTTTCTTCCTCTGGTGTCCCTGGTGATGAACTTCACATACCACTACATGCTCCCGGTTCTCACCTGGAAGGTGCAAACTTTAACTACACCGATATGAGTAATAGTGGCTTTTATGGCGCCATTATGACCGGCGCCACAATGCATGGTACTAATCTTACAGGAGCAAACTTCCAAACCGCCCAACTAGATAGTACTGATTTTAGTGAATCTACTCTAGTAAATACCACATTAGACAACATTATATGCTATATGGCCAATTTTAGTGGCGCTACTATGACTAACTTCTCTATGACCAGCGCCGATTGCTCAAATCCAACCCCACCTGCACCTGGTTCTAATGCTCCATGGGCTGCCAATTCCACCTTTAATGGTGCTACCATAAGCAATGATTCTGTTTCTAAACCAGCCTTTAATGGTACAATGTTGCCTAATGCAGACTTTAGAAACAGCAACATAACCAACATTAACTTCACTAACACGAATATTGTCAACAGTCTTTTTAATGGAACCACAATGGATGGAGTAGACTGGTCTAGCACTAATCTAACCAATGCAATCTTTGGGAACATGAAAGTTGGACATGGTGGGATTATAAATTTTATAAATACAGCTGAACCAACTACCATCTTAGCAGGGTCAACCCTTACAGAAGATTCTACCTTAGGACACTGGTTAGGTAATAATTTACAGACTAATATTGTTGGAAACTGGATGGCTACACAGTGTAAAAATGGTATTCAACCAGTCTGCGCTGCATTTTGCCACATGCCTGATGCCACAAAGATACATCAATATGATGCCAATGGAAACGATGTAACCCTTCTTACATCTTATGAAGCTTGCCACCCACTTAAACTATTTAATGTTCCAAACTACTCTGTTAATAAAGTTGCCGCAAATAGCAATAGCAACACCGTCGACTATTGGGGAGTAGGGTATCAACAAGATCCTAATACTGGAAATAACTTAAGTTATCAAACCTGTGGAGTAGATGCATGCAGCATGTTTGTGTATAAATACAATATGCAAATGAACCAATACAAAAATGATCCCATCTTTAATAGTCAAGGCATGATTCCAAGTACATGGAAATAAAGTAAATTTAATTAAAAAAATGGAGCTAAAAAATGAAAAATCTAATAAACATTAAAATAATCTTGATGCTGAGCATATTAAGCTCACAGGCTTTAAGCGCATCAACATCTAGCCAAAATGAGATATTAAAGTTACTTACAAGTTTTGCTAACTCTCATGGCACTGCTGTAGTTTGTAACGGCTGCGACTTAAGCAATATCGATTTTACAATACCAATTAGTAGTTTGCTAGCTGGTGTATCAGCAGCTTCTATTCCAATAACTGCCACTCAAATGACACAATCTTTGGTACAACTACTAAATAATCTAACTGTAACACTACAGTGCACAAACTTACAATATGCTAATTTAAAAGGGCTAACTTTACAAACTAACGCTGCGGATCTATCTTGTCCAAATACCTTACTATCTACTAATTTATCAAATGCAATTTTAAATTATGCCTCCCTTGAAAAAGCTAATTTAAGGAATGTTAATTTAACTAGTGCCCAACTGAATTATGCCAATATTTCTGGAGCAGATTTAACCGGATCTAGTATTACCGGAATTCTAAAGAAAGGACTCATAGCTCAAGGTGTAATTACACCATCCGGTGCAAATAGCCCAGAGAGTAATATCGTAAATATTTTAATAAGCATCGCAAATGGAAAACCAGTTAATTGTTCTGGTTGTGATCTATCATTACAAGATTTTAGCGATACTCAAATTCAATTTTTATTCTCATTGACCTATGGTGATTCATCTTTGATTCCTGATGAAATTTATCAAGGACAGGCCCTTGGAACGCTAATCGGAAATACTCTAAAACAAGGAATTCCGGTTCATCTACAATGTGCCAACTTAAAAAAATCCACCCTAAGGGACTTAGAATGGGATGGAATTGATTTGACATGCCCAGATCCATCTGGAGATACTAGCACCAATTTAAGTGGCGCTAATATGATCGGCATCAGCTTAAAAGGTGCTAATTTAACGAGGGCCAATATGTCAGGAGCTTCTTTAGACAATGCGTCTTTTACTGAAAAAGCCATCCTGGACCATGCTAGCTTATATTCTGCAAGCATGACCGGCACTGATTTCACTGGCGCTTCAATGGTTGGAGTTGGATTAGGCAGCAATGATGTTACTAACGCTATTTTTAAAGAAGCAGATTTGTCTGACTTAATACAATCAGAAAAAAGAAGCCTTACTACAATAGCTAGCCCTGTACCTGAAATAATCTACTCAGGTTTTAAGTCAGCCAAAGTTGGAACATTAACACTCGCTGATTTTACAGGAGCTAATATCCAAGGAGCCGACTTTTCCAACCTTGGAAACATAGGGCATATGAACTTTAATGGTGCAAACTTAACTGGTGCCCACTTTGATAATACTGATATGTCCTGTGGCCCAAATTGTGGCAGTAACTTCTATGGTACTATTTTAGACAATTCTACTTTTACAAATTCTAATCTATCTGGCGCAAATTTAAAAACAGCTAGTCTAAATGGTGCTGATTTCACTGGTGCAACCGTAACTGGAACATTAATGGATAACATTAATTGCAAAGGTACTAAATTCATCAATGTTACTTTAGACGGAACCAAAGGCACTACTATGACGAATGCCGATTGCTCAGGATATACTGATGCTGGTCCAACTTCATTCTCTGGCGCAACTATTACTGGCATGAACCTAAATAATTTAATTGCTCAAAATGCTGTTTTTGATCATAGTACTATTACAGATACAGATTTTACTGGATCAAATTTAGCCGGAAGCAGCTTCTATGACACAACTTTAGCAGGTAACATCAATCTAAGCGGTGTTAGTTTAAAAGAAGCAAATTTAAGTAATGTTCAAGTTACTGGAGCCATTACCAACATAAACCAAAATATACCATTCCATACTGGTCTTTATACCGACTTCTCTGGCGCAACTCTAGATAAAGCATCTAACCTTGATCAATATCTAGGTGAAAATTTAGATACTGACACCTGGGGAAATATAATGACAGGTCAATGCAAAGCGGGGTCTATGCCAATGTGTGCAGCTTTCTGCCACATGAATCCTATGGATGCCTGTCACCCATTTGATATATACAACACATCTTATTGTATAGGAAATTTACCATATGGAGGCTTCGAAACATTAAATGAATGCCAAGCCCAGGGTGGCAATCCAAATTGCCAAAAGCAATGTGACCACAATAAATGCTATGAATTTGTTTATGGTTACCAAATGAATACTAGCTCATGGAATAGCACTTGTGCAAATTCGCCTACTAGTTTAGGCCAGAAGCTACAAGATTTTGGCGGAAGGTAGAAAAAATATTAGAGAGAGCTTATCACAATCCGACAAGCTCTCTCTAATTAATCATTAAAAAACTACTTATTTTCAATAAAATCAGTCTCTACGCGCCGATTAACACTTTGAGCATCCATACCATCTTCATCAGTCAATAACTCTGATGCGCCATAGCCAACTGCTTTAATCTTGGCCGCGTCAACCTGATCTTTAGCTAGTTCCTTAGCTACGTTATCAGCACGACCCTGAGAAACGGCTCGATTATAAAGTTCTGATTTAGCTATTTTGCAAGAATGGCCTTTTACTACAACTTGAGCCTTGGGGTTATTATCAATGACCTGCTTAGCCAGCTCAGCATTGTGATGAACTTTTGGCATTTCAGCCGGCTTAATAGCTGTATCATCAAAATTAAACTGAATCACTTCGCCAGCATCACTATCATAAACAATGTTATCCCATTGCGATTCAGCCTTGGCATCTACCGCTTCACCTTCACCCTCAAAGACATCCTGAATATCATCATCTAACTTAAATTCATCTGAGTCTTCATTAAAAACATAGGTGCCACCTTCTTTAATGAACTCAGAATTAACGATTTCTTTAGGCTCTTCAACCTTTTTGACCTTCTTTTTATGCAAACAGCCACTTAAGCCGGTTGCCAAAAGAACTAATAAACTTAAATGTTTCTTTAACATATCCCTTTACCTCTCCCTCCAATCAAATTCTAATATACGTGATATTTTTAACATATTTTTTCACACTTTGCTAGTCCCAACCACAAATTCTATCATTCCCAGACCGAATTAGTTATACTAATTTTATAGGAAAATTTAACGAGACCAGCTAAGCATCTGGGATAAAATAAAGAAATTTTATGAAAAAGATTTTAATTAGTCAAAGACCCTGGGAAACCAGAGTCGCGATTATGCGCGACAATCATCTTCAAGGCATTTTGCTTTCATCTTGCACCTCTAAATACCTAGAGCGCTCCTTTTTTAAAGGAGTTGTCACAAAGGTATTACCCGGAATTCAAACAGCTTTTGTGGACATCGGCCAAGAGCGAGCTGGATTCCTGCACATTTCTGAAATGGATTTCTCACTGGCACTGTCCAGAATGGATGACAACCTTGAACTAGATGATGAAGGTGTCGAAAAGGAACAGCCTCGTCGTCGTAATATCCAAAGCACTATGGATATGGGAAAAATTCTAACTGAAGGCGAAAGTATTCTAGTCCAGGTTAGCAAAGAGCCTATTTATGAAAAAGGCGCTAAGTTAACTCGCTGCTTTACGCTTCCAGGAAGATTCGTAGTTTTGATGCCCAATATCCCACGCATTGGAATTTCTAAGAAAATTGAAAAACCCGAAGAACGGATTGCTCTCAAAAATGAGGTTCGGCAGCTATTACCAGAAGGTATGGGCGCAATTATCCGCACCTCCGCTGGTGGTCGTGACATTGGTGAACTACGCAAAGATGTCTTGTTCCTAATTAACACTTGGAATGAGATTCAAGCAGCTTATAATAAAGTTGAAAAAACTGAACTTATCCATGAAGATTTACCAATTTCACTACGAGCTGTGCGTGATAATTTAGATGATCAGATCGAAGTTGTAATTACGGACTCTAAAGAAACCCACAGCCAATTAGTTAAGTTCGTAAAAGAAATTGCACCTGAATTTATTTACAAAATCAAACTCTACCAGGGCCCACCAGCTTTATTTGATTTTTACAATGTTGAACGTCAAATTGAAGATGCTCTCAAAACCAAGGTTCATCTAAAATCTGGCGGATCAATTATTGTAGAGGTCACTGAAGCCATGACGGTTGTCGATGTTAATACTGGTAAATTTATCGGAAAAAGCAATCAAGAAGAAACGATTCTAAAAAACAACATGGAGGCCGCTGAAGAAGTTGCACGTCAACTAAGATTACGTAATATTGGCGGCTTGATTGTAATTGATTTTATTGACATGCAAAACCATCCCAACCGTCAAAAGCTATTAGATCACTTTGAGAAAGCGCTAAAAGAATATGATCGCTTTCAATCAGTAGTTTTAAAAATTTCTGAGTTTGGACTGGTGCAGATGACTCGCAAGCGATCGGGCAAAACTTTAATCCAACAGCTCACCAAAGAATGCCCAACTTGCGATGGCCTAGGGCGAATTAGCTCGGATCGCACAATTTGCTATAAAATTCTCAGCAAAATCATCGATGAGATACCTCAGGCTATGGCACATCAACACAAGGACATTTCATTGCGCCTACACCCTGAAATTTTTGAATTTCTAACATCCATAGAGTACAACACTGTCTTGGAAATAGAGAAAGATCATAAAGTCAAAATTATTATGATTAGCGACAAGGGTCTTAGTATCAATGGTTACAAAATCGACCTGGTTTAAAATCTACTATAGCTAATTGCAGTAAGCCCTGCACAAACCAGCATGTCATTGCGAGGAGCCTTTTTCTGGCGACGTGGCAATCTACTAGCTAGCTTTTTAAGTGGATCGCCACGCCCACAAGGGGCTCACGATGACGTAAGTAGATCACCACACCCACAAGGGGCTCGCGATGACGCAGTGTGCGCTACCAAGTGAGTTTGGCTATAAATCTTTTTCAATAGTCCTTACAGGATTTTATTATTTTGATATATTGGGATGTAGATTGTTGGTGCATAATTACCATAAAGGGTTACAGGCGTGACAGAATACGAAATAAATATTGGAATTGAAGTACATGTGCAGCTCAACACCAAGAGCAAAATCTTTTGCCCATGTCCCAATCAAATTGCTGATCAACCCAACATCAACATTTGTCAAATTTGCAGTGGCTATCCTGGAGTATTGCCGGTTTTAAATAAATCCGTAGTTGAAAGTGCAATTTTAGCAGGGCTTGCAACTGAATCACAGATTACTCCCCGAACAACCTTTTCGCGAAAACATTACTTCTATCCCGATTTACCTAAAAACTATCAGATCACCCAGCATACTGATCCGATTTGCACTGAAGGACGTATTAAAATTAAGACACTAGAAGGTCAGGATAAGTACGTTCGCTTAACTAGAATCCACATGGAAGAAGATGCCGGCAAGAACATCCATGCTCCTCAAGCCAATGCTAGCTTTGTAAATTTAAATCGAACTGGCACACCCCTGCTGGAGATTGTCAGTTATCCTGACATTTCCGGATCACACGAAGCTAAAGAATACCTTAAAAAATTACGCTTAATTATGCAGTACCTCAAGATCTGCTCGGGAAATATGGAAGATGGCGCCTTTCGAGCGGACACTAACATCTCTGTAAGGCCAAAAGGCTCAACGCAACTTGGAACTCGCTGTGAATTAAAAAATATTAACTCATTTAAATTTATTAGTGATGCAATTGAATATGAAGCCTCACGCCAAATTGCCTTAATTGAATCTGGCCAAAAGGTTCGCCAAGAAACACGCTTGTGGGACGCCAAAAATCGGATGACGATCACGATGCGATCTAAAGAAGATGCCGCAGATTATCGTTATTTTGAAGACCCAGATTTGCCAATTTTGGAGATTAGTCCAGAATTTATCCAGCAATTTAGAGTCGTACTACCGGAGCTTCCTGATCAAAAGCTAGATCGTTTAATTCTATCAGGACTATCAGAGTATGAAGCTAATATTTTAATAGATGATTTAGAGCTAGCTAATTACTTTGACGCAGCCCAAAAACATACCTCTAGCAAGCATTTGATTAACTGGGTGCTCCGCAATTTAATGGGATATATCAAAGAAGCCAAAATTAATTTAGCTGAATGCAAAGTAACCCCTGCTAAACTGGCTGAATTGGTAGAATTAATTGAGCAAGATGTTATTAATACTAGTGTTGCCCAAGATGTCTTTGAATTAACTGCTCAAGATGGTACCAGTCCAAGCCAAATTGTTGAGCAGAGAGGGCTGAAGCAAATCGGCTCTAGCGCTGAACTTGAGGCAATTGTTATACAGATTTTAACCGAACACCCTAATGTTGTAGCAGATTACAAGTCTGGTAAAGATCGACTGTTTGGATTCTTTGTTGGTCAGGCCATGCAAAAAACTGCCGGCAAAGGCAATCCTAAAATTTTACATGAGTTATTGAAAAAACATTTAGCCAATTAAAAAAAGGGAATACCGACTATGTTATATATTTTTTTAGCAATGCTGTTCGCACTAATGTGCATCTTAATGATCTTGCTGATTTTAATTCAAAAAGGTAAAAGTAGCTTAGGAATTGGCAGCCTTAGCGGCAACAATCAAATGTTATTTGGTGGCGGTGGTGGACAAAATGTCTTTCAGAAAGCAACTTGGATCATGGGAGCCATTCTATTATTTGGATCACTGGGATTATCAGCTTTGAAGTATCGCAACTTTAATCGCAGCTCCCACTATAGCAGTCAACGTTAACCTTTAACCGGATTGAAGCCGTGTCATTTTTGCAATTTATTAATGTAATCGGCGCTGCTACAATTCGTCAGCTAAATTTTGTGGGTAGCCTGACAATGTTTGTCGCTCAAACTATCAAAACTGCGACTTCTACCCAACTAAAAGTCCATACTGTGCTTGGTCAAATAGATCGCATTGGGATTGGATCCTTAGGCATCACTTTGATTACTGGCACGTTTGCTGGTGCAGTTTTGGCACTACAAAGCTACAAAGGCTTCCATGAACTTGGCAGTGACAACCTAATTGGTCCGATTGTCGCACTTAGTATGGCGCGAGAGCTTGGTCCAGTTCTAACTGGATTAATGGTCGCTGGCCGAGCTAGCTCGGCCATTGCGGCTGAGATTGGCACAATGCGAATTACAGAACAAATCGACGCCCTGCAGACTCTGCGCATTAACGTTTTTCAGTATTTAATAGTGCCCCGGGTCTTAGCTGGAATCATTGTTTTGCCAATTCTAGCGCTCTTTGCAATTATTTGTGGAACAGTTGGCGGATACACTATTTGCATTGGCAAACTTGGCTTAAATAGTGAAATCTTTAGAATAGGCTTAAAGAACATGGTTGATCTTGCTGATATTCGTGGCGGTATGATTAAAGCAAGTGTCTTTGGCCTGATTTTAACAACTATTGGATCATACAAAGGCTATTTCACCGATGGTGGCGCTAAGGGGGTAGGTCAAGCTACTACCGAAGCCGTCGTACTTAGCTCTATTTTAATTATAATTAGCAACTATTTTCTAGCCGCACTACTCTTTGGACCATAGTATGATTAGAATTATTGATTTAAAGAAAAACTTTGATGACTTTTGGGTCTCAAATGGCGTAAGTCTTCAAATTCCAGAAGGCAAAATGACTGTTATTGTTGGCAGATCTGGGACTGGCAAATCGGTCCTGCTTAAACAAATGATTGGTTTAATTCAACCTACTAGCGGTCAAATTCTAGTTCACAATACAGATATTACCAAAATTCAGGGCGCCTTACTAACAGATGCTTTACAACAATTTGGATATGTATTTCAATTTGCAGCTCTATTAGATTCATTAAATATTTTAGAAAATATTGGAATTACACTTTTAGAAAAGCAAACACCGCTTACTAAAGTTTTACCAATTGTTAAAGAAAAACTAGCCTTAGTCAACCTCAATGAAGATATTTTATATAAATATCCCTCAGAACTATCTGGTGGCATGCGCAAAAGAGTTGGCCTAGCACGAACCATGATTACCAATCCTAAAATTATTTTATATGACGAGCCAACCACTGGCCTTGACCCAATTACTACAAAAATTATTCACGAACTAATGGCTGATATGCAAAAAAATCTACATTTAACTTCCGTTGTAATTTCCCATGATCTAGAAATTTTTAAATACGCCGACTATATTGCACTATTAGATGAAGGACAGATTCAATTCTTTGGACCAGCAGCTAGCATCTGGGAGGCTAATAATCCCTATATCTATCAATTTATTCGCGGTTTACCAAATGGCCCTATCAAAACTGAAGGAGGACAGCTCAAATGCCAGACCAAAAAACATATAAAAATCTAAGTAGCTACTTATTTGATTTTGCTTTTCACCATAAATGGAAGTTTCTGGGATTATTTAGCACTTCAATTATATGGTCATTAACAACCGCACTTTTTCCATATTTAATTAAAGTTATTGTTGATCAAATTGTCAGCTTTAAAGGTGATCCCAAATTAATCTACTCTGTAGTTGCAACACCAATTATAATTTATATTGGATTACGGATTGCTTTAAGCTTTTTCATGCGCGTAGAAGATATTTTACGAATTAACACATTGCCAAGGGTCAAGGCTGAATTACAATCTGATCTATTTAGTAGAGTCAACCGACACTCTTATGCTTTCTTCCAAGAGAACATGTCTGGCAGCATGTCTAATAAGATTTTAAATCTCGGCGATAGCTTTGAAAGAATCTACACAGCTATTCATCAAGGGTTATTTCCTTGCATCGTATCTTTTCTAATTTCTACAGCTATTATGTGGCAATGTGTTCCGGCTTTTGCTTATTTCTTCATTGGATGGTTTATCTTAGCACTAACTGTTACATCCTATCTTGCAACTAAAAGCATTAGCCTGTCTAATGACCGTGCCGCAGCCGAAAGCGCTGTTTCTGGAAATATTGTAGATGTTTTTCGCAACATCGTCACAGTTTTAACATTCTATCAAGCGAACCGTGAATTAGTATATCTAGATCATTTGCAAGAACAAGAAATTAAAGCCGCTAAAATCTTAGAATGGGAGTTAATTAAAATTCATATATTCCGGAGTTTATCAACAACGGTAATGTTAATATTTATGTTGTTCTTGCTCATTGAAGGCTGGCGAAATGGCTGGGTCACAATTGGTGATTTTACTTTTATTTCCGGCACAGCCTTTTCAACCGCACATTTAGTCTGGCATGCCTCTAAAGAGTTCGTTTCACTTTATAAAGAATGGGGAATTGCATATCAATCTTATCTGCTAACACAAGTTCCATATCAGAACCTAGACTTACCTCACGCACCCCTATTACAAATTCCTGCTGGATTAATCAGGTTTGACCAGGTTACCTTTAATTATGACCAAAATAATGAACTGTTCGAAAAACAAAGCATTATAATCCAACCTAATCAGAAAGTCGGTCTAGTTGGCTACTCTGGCAGTGGCAAAACTACTTTTGTAAAATTAATAATGCGATTTTATAATCCCCAAGAAGGAACCGTTTCAATCGATGAACAGGATCTAAGATTAGTTACCAAGGCCTCTATTCTAAATCAAGTTGCGATGATTCCGCAAAACCCGGGGCTGTTTAACCGCAGCGTCTTGGATAATATTAGTTATGGCAAACCAGATGCAACACTAGCAGAAGTCACTGCAGCTGCCAGACTAGCTCACTGTGATGAGTTTATTTCAGAACTAGATGATCAGTACCATACAATCATAGGTGAACAAGGCGAGCGACTTTCAGCAGGGCAAAGACAACGCTTGGCCATTGCACGAGCCGCTATCAAACCAGCTAAAATTTTAATTTTGGATGAAGCCACAGCTGCCCTAGATTCTGCTACTGAGCAGAAAATCCAAGAAAGCATTAACCAATTAATGCAAAACAAAACGACACTAATCATTGCCCATCGATTAGCGACACTAATTAGCTTGGATCGTATCTTAGTTTTTCACAAAGGCAAGATTATCGAAGATGGTACACATACAGAGCTAATTTCTAAAAATGGGCACTATGCCAATCTTTGGAAGCTCCAAACCAACGGATTAATCCTCTAAAGAACCTGTACGTGGACGCTTAGTAGCTGGTGCAGCAACTGCTTCTTCAGATCGAGCGACCTTAGTGGCCTGTAATGGCTCGAAGCAGATTGCACAATCTAGCGTCTCAACTCCAGCTTTTAAAGTCACTTGGGTTTCAACGTGCCCGGTAAATACGCCACGACAGGTAGGGCACTCATCTTTTTTGCAAGCACGAATATGTCCTTTAATACAATTTAAACAAAACATATGGCCACAGGGCTCCAAACGTTGTACAGGACCGCCAAAATCAATCACTGTTTCAGGAAAAGATCTGACTAACTGATCAACTCTACTTTTAAAGGCAATATTAAAATGGTTTAAGTCACACAAATCATCAGCATCTTCCAATAAACGAGTATCAACCCGACAAATAGTTCGAACTCCAAACCTATCCCAGGCCCAAAATAATCGACCTGTTCGTCGTTCTCTAATAGTATGCAATTCATTGCGTGGAACTACCGCTTCAGCCAGTCCATCGTTCAACGCTTGCCTATAGGCATCTTCTTGCTCTACCCATAAACGATCTGGAGCCAATGTTTGGCCCGCTATTTGCCGCGCTGCAATATCATTCTTATAAACCAATTTACCTAAATTTATCGCTGGCGCTGACTTACCATCAGTGCTAGCGCCTAAACAGTTGGCCGAATATGCCAACAACAGTAAAACTCTCAACATATTGCCCCCATTAGATCTATATTTTTTACAATACACCTTAAGTAACTCATAAAATTTAGATCCCGTCAAAAGCCCCCACTAGCTGCCCGGCGCTTAGGCACTGGAATAGGAATTGGCGCAGAAGCAGTGGCCGACACAGGCCTGGATGGCAAACCAGATTCAAAGCTTACCCCACGAATCTGATGTTCGCCAAGGCCAGCAGTAGGTGACTTTAAAAGAATAGAAAGCTGCGCTTTGGTTAAATCAGCATTGCCATCTAAAAGATCATCAATCGACTTAGTCCCGGCCAGGGCTACCCTCACAGAATCACGATCCCCAGAAGTATACCCCCCCAGAATGGCTCGAAAGACGTTCCCAACCGTTGGATACTGCCCCGACAAATTTAAAATCGGCAGGGATTCTCTTCGTGCTGCTTGGTCCTGCATGCATTCAATATAGCTCTGCATAAGTTCTTTGGCCAGCTGGCTCCTTTTTTCTTCCAACTCTGTCAAAATCATGCCGATTCTTGGATCAGGATAACTTCTAACAAGCCCATCTCTGGACATTTTGCCAGCTAAAACGGCTGTTACGCCATTTAATAAATTATTTATAACACTATCCGCTGTTATTCTATCATGACCAAATCCTGTAGTATTCCAATCACTTAATGCTTTTTGAGCAGTTTCAAGCTCTCTTCGCTCTTCCGGACTTAACTCCCTAACCCTTGGTAGTCCTGGGCTTAATACCATGTTCCTTGATGGCACTGGGCTCGGTTCCGCCGCCCTTGATGATCCCTCTGGGATCGATACAGGCCTAAATTTAAATAGTCCTGGCCCGCCAACTGAAAAAATTGCTGGGCGAACTCGCCTCAACTGCTTACCATATACAGGATTGTCTGTAATAACATCTCCAGGCTTATAGCCATTTAAGTCTGAATGCACTCTACTTCTAGGGCGATATGCACCAAATTTAAAATCTTGATCCTCCTCAATAGAACCACCAAATGGAATAGCAATAGGCAAACTCACAGGAAAACTCGCTGCTCTTGATCTACTAGACGGACTAGTCCTAGACCTAGGGGAAGCGCCTGACACTTCACGATCACCAGCCCTCAGGCTAGCACCAAACAATGTTAAAATAAGTAGATTTTTAAAATTCATATATTTCTTGACCCCTTAGAAGCTAAACCTAAATTCGATAAATTGCATTATTACCCAAATTCCCTATAATTCAAGTAATAATATAACTCCATTAAAGTATCTGTATTAGTTTAACTAGAAAAGATTGATTTGCAATGATTCAAAGGATAAAAGGCACTCAAGATCAGCTTGATCTTACGTTATTAAATTTTATTTATGAAAGCACTGCCGATCATCTAATTCTACATAACTTTAATCAAATTGAATTACCGATTTTAGAATCAACTGAACTATTCCAACGAACTGTCGGTACAGAAACTGACATTGTCCAAAAGGAAATGTTTACCATTGCACCGCGAACTGGTAGCAATGAGTCAATTTGCTTGCGACCAGAAGCCACTGCTTCTGCCACTCGCGCTTTTCTAGAAAATAACATTATTGAGACGCCCTGGAAGGTGTTCTGTTTCGGGCCAATGTTCCGCTATGAACGACCACAAAAGGGTCGATTTCGTGAGTTTCGTCAATGCAGCATTGAAGTAGTTGATGCAAATTCAATAGACCATGATGTTCTATTAATTAATAACCTGTGTCAGCTATTTCGCGAAAAATGGCAAATCCATAATTATGGGTTATTATTAAACTTTCTAGGCTGCCCACAAGATCGAATTAGCTTCAAGAATCAGCTAGTACTGTTTTTAAAGCAACACCTAAATACAGTTTGTGCAACATGTCAAACACGTATTAA
>JAHFBM010000032.1 GCA_023250055.1 bacterium
GTACAAGCATCCTTCTTGTGTCTTTGCGAGAAGTTCTAGCGAAGTTTTAATGTAGCCTGTCGCCATTCCTGTCTTTGCGAGCCTTCGAAGCTTTAGCGAAGTAGGCGTGGCAATCTACTTATGCTAAGTTTTTTGGCATATAATCATTCAGAACTCTGTTTAGTGCTATTTGTTTAGTAGTTAGATTTTGAGAAGCTAAAACTTCAGGCGCGCTATGATCGTTATCAAATTGATTTAAGAGATACTCTAATATGACCAGATTAAGCTCCGGTTTGGACGTAATGATTTGATTTATAATCTGGTAAAGTTTTGTTGTATCTGATCCACTGCCTCTATATTCGCTTACTAAATTTTGATACTCACTAAATTTTAAATTAAATAGTTTTGATTCTAGCAAATTTTGCTTACGTTCTATCGTTGTCTGGATTAATTCTTCATAGGTTACACCATTTTGTTGCAGGGCATACTCTAAGAAGACTAGATTTGTTTTGGCTGCATCAAAGATAGCATTCTTATCTGTAAGATGTATAAAATCTGTAAAATTTGGGACTAGCACTGGTGTCGCTACAAGAATTGGTGTAACAACCGGAGTTGGAGGAGCTACATGTTGTCTTGGTCGTCCTTCTGGAACTTGTGCAATGGACATTGCTACTACAGGTGCTGCTGCTGGTTGTGATGTTGATGGTAGCCCTAGATAAGCCAACATTGCTGGATCAGTTAAACTTGTTGCTGCTCTTAGTGCCCCCGCCTGACGTTTTTGTGCCTCTTCTTGTTCTGCTTTTCGACGATTCTGTTCGCCTAGAGCATTCAGGGTTAAAGGTTTATGGGTACCTACTGCGCTTAAATTAATACTAAAGCCACCTAGCGCCACAATTAAACCAAATAAAGCTTTGTTTTTCATAATAGTTCTCCATTTTTTAATTAACTTATAGGTTTAATTTTAGCAGGGGGCGTGGCTTAAAAGCAATAAAAAGGCCCCGAATTCCTCCGGAGCCTTTTCTAAAAAGCATATTAAGTTTAGATATTAGCTTTATAGCTAATTATAGTAAGCTCTGCACAAACTAGCATTGCCTGTCCGCCGTAGCCTTGGCAGAGGCTGGGTCATTGCGAGGAGCCTTCTTTTGGCGATATGGCAATCTATTTCATGTCATTGCGAGGAGCCTTCTTTTGGCGACGTGGCAATCTAATTGCTAATTTTTAAGTGGATCGCCACACCTACTACGCTAAAGCTTCATAGGTTCGCGATGACGCAAGTGGATCGCCACGCCCACAAGGGGCTCGCGATGACGCAGTGTGCGTTATTAAGTGAGCTTAACTTTATTAAGCACGTTTAGCGCATAATAGTGCAGTTAGGACACCTATTGCTACGCCTACAGTAATGTTAGCAGCTATTACGCGCTTGCGCATAGGTACGACCACTACAGGTGTAGTAGGTGTATCTGTAATAGCGGCAGGAACTTCTGGTGCTGCATCCGGCACTACAGGCGTTGTTCCGAGTGCGCTTTGTGCTAATTTGTCATAGTATGGTGTAAGTGCATTAATGGTATCTTTTAAAATAAGAATCTTCTTGTCTAAGCTCGTGTTAAGCATATTTTCATAGCTGCACAAAGCAAGTTTAACTAATAAAAGTTCAATTTCAGCCACATTTTTTTTGGCAATTGTGTCTTTTTGTTCCATGTAAGACAAAATTAAATGAAAATAGTTGATTTTGTCTTCTAGCTTAAGTTCGTTACCGTTGTAAGCGTCTAATGCTTGTTTCAGATAAGTAAAATTGAATTCTGTTGGAGCTGTGGCAGCTTTTGAATCATCAGCAGCCTGTAGTCCAAAGTTAGCAGCGATTAGTGATAGTAATAAGAACTTTTTCATGTGTAACCTCCACATATATTAGTTTTAAATTAATTCCATTTTCTATTGTTTAGTAAACCATTTTAGAGTTTCTTTACAACTGGAGCTATGTTGTTTAAGCAATTACAGCTGCTAGTCGCTATACTTGCTATTATCTATACTCGCTTGGCCATTAATAATAAAATTATAGTAGCGTAAGCATTGATCTTTATGAAGTTGCGAGCTGTGCAATGTGATTTAAACTTGTTAATTAAGATTAAATTGTTGAGATGTACTTTTAAATCATTTAAATCATTCTCTAGAATTTGGCTGTCATGTGGAAGCTGATATTTTGTATCAGCGGAGATCTTTTCATTGAAGATTCGCTTTCTAACAAGTTTAATATCAGCATTTTGCATAAGGGGTGCGTACTCAATAAGGTCTTCTACACAGGCTCGTTGATCCTGAAGGCTACTGCCTGGGTGTCTATAATTTTTTACAGCTTCTTTTATGCCTGGAGTAATAGTACAGTAAGCAAATCCAGCGCTTAACAACAGGGTTAAAAGAGTTAAATTTTTTTTCATATGACCTCACAAGTATTTAAAATCTAATATCAGTTAACTAGAATTAAGGGGCAATCGCAATTGCCCCTGCAGTTTAAAAGCCTAAATCAGCCTTGAATGCGGCTTGATTCGGTTCGCGCCCTAAGAAGTCCCGCAGTAATAAGTTGGGGTCTTTTTGCCCTCCTTGGCCAATTACTTTATCGATATACTCTTGGCCAATGGCTGGGTTTAGTAGTCCATGAGCTTTGATATAAGCAAACATATCCTTGGCAAAGACCTTGGACCACATATAGCCATAGTATTTAGCGCCATAACCGGTTAAATGCCCAAATGAAGCAATGCTGTGATCTAAATCTGTTGATAACATGTAAGGGCGAGTTTGATTTGAAATAGTACTAGCTAAATCATTCAGGTCTTTGTACTGGCCAGCTGCAAATACCTGTAGGGACAGTTTGGCAAAGTTTAGTTGTCGCAGCGTGGCGTCGCCAGCATCCAAGCGTTCTAGCTCCAAGATTTGATTGATAATCAAACTTGGAAGTGGTGCACCAGTTTGGTAGTGTTGGGTAATTTGGGCTAAAATTTCGGCATCCTTGAGCCAATCTTCTAACATTTGGGATGGTAGCTCAACGAAGTCTCGTTTTACATTGGTTCCAGCAAAGCTAACAAGATCAGTTTGACCTAATAACCCGTGTAATGCGTGGCCGAATTCATGGAAGAAGGTATTAACATCACCATACATTAACAGGGCTTCTTGCTTACTGCTTGAGCGTGGGAAGTTGGCAATTACTATAGCTACAGCGGGGCAGGTTGGAACATCTGATGCAGCTTTAACAGCTGGGATTACACTAAACATACAGGCATGGGAATATTTATTAGGACGGGGGAATAGGTCTAGTAGTAGATAGCCAATTAATTGATTAGTCTTAGCCTGATAGACAGCGATCGTACGCACCTCATCAGACCATAGTCCTGTAATGGTTGGTAATTGAACAAATTTTAAACCTAAGAACTGCTCATAGACCCATAATAGCCGTCCAATGGTATGCTCTAATGGGAAGTACTCAGCTACTTTGCGCTCATCTAAATTTAGCTTCTTAGCTTTATGATGTGTTTTAATAAAGCGTAAATCCCAAGGTTTAATCTTATCATTTATCAGGCTGACGCCATTAGGTAGGTCTAATTTGAGCTCAGAGACCTCTTGTAACGCTTTGGGGGTAGCTGCCGCGATAATGCTTTCGATAAAATCCCTTGCGCGTTCAGGATTTTGCACCATTTGGCTATCTAGGTCTAGCTGGCTATAGCTAGTAAATCCCAATAGTTGAGCTAGCTGGTCCCGTTTAGCAACAATTTGTTCTAGAACAGACAGATTTTGGGGATAGGCTCGATTGTTAAATAGCTCCCAAAGTTGCTTGCGGGTAGTGCCGGTTTGACAGTGATCAAGAACCATGTGAACAGTGGGATAGTCTACGCCTAGAGTGTAATTTCCAGCGGCATCCTGCTTAAGCCCATTAACAAAGTGGTCACTTAGCCCAGCAAGCTCAGCTTTGCTAACCGTGATAGTTCTGCCGTCCTGGGCGATATTTGCTTCAAACTGCAGGCTTAGATCATTTAGCTCAGCAATTAATTTGCGAACTTGTGACAATTGTTCATCAGGCAATTCAAGTCCACTTCGTTTAAATCCCGCCATAGTTTCTTGGATTAGGTAGGCTTGATCAGGACGTAGCTGCTCTTGAGGCATGCCATGGGTGACATAATCTTGTAATGCCAGGTAGAGTTGTTTGTTTAGACCAAGTTTTTCAGTTTGATAGTTTGATAGCTTGAGGATGGCAGCCTGAGCGCTATCTCGCATTTCAGCATTGGCGCTAAGATGGTGAATTGCATTTAGCCCGCCAAAGATAGGAGATAGTTCTAAGTCTGCTAAATCTAAGATTCGAAATGAGTTGGCAAAGGTGTGTTCTTTGGCGGGTATAGCCATAATTTTAGCTAAGGTTTGGTCAATTACAGCAATAGCCCGAGCCTCTAATAATTTGATTTGAGAAACTGATTGTGGAAATAGTTGAGCCAAATCAGTTGGCGTATTAATGCAGAAATTAGCTTGAGTGGTTTTTTGGCTTAAAGTGCTCAAGAGTGTGACTCCTCCGATAATGACGCAAAGCGTGCTAATTGATATCCAAT
Organism: bacterium; assembly: GCA_023250055.1. GTDB lineage: Bacteria > Babelota > Babeliae > Babelales > JABDEC01 > JAHFBM01. Next base: position 4,563 of record JAHFBM010000032.1, read on the forward strand.
TTATTTTAGACATAGGCGATCTTTCTCCTTCTAAGCGATTTTATTTAAGCCTAGCCTAGATCAGGCTGGCTGTTAAGTTTTTGTCCAGCATGTCATCGCGAGGAGCCTTCTTTTGGTGACGTGGCAATCTAATTCATGTCATTGCGAGGAGTCTTCTTTTGGCGACGTGGCAATCTATTTCATGTCATTGCGAGGAGCGTTCTTTTGGTGACGTGGCAATCTATTTCATGTCATTGCGAGGAGCCTTCTTTTGGCGACGTGGCAATCTAATTGCTAATTGTTTAAGTGGATCGCCACGCCCACAAGGGGCTCGCGATGACGTAAGTGGATCGCCACACCCACAAGGGGCTCGCGATGACGTAAGTGGATCGCCACACCCACAAGGGGCTCGCGATGACGTAAGTGGATCGCCACACCCACAAGGGGCTCGCGATGACGCAAGTGGATCGCCACACCCACCGCAATGCTAGTTGGTCTAATGCCCAAATTCTTAGTTGGCAAAATATTGGGCAGATTGTCTTGATCATTGAAAATCAGCCCGCTAAAAATAAAATCTAATTCAGGCCATTGGTTATTACAATATAAGTATGATATGCTAATTGCGTAATGACAAATCTCGAAAGGCTAGAAGGGGATAAATATGATAAAAAAATTAGTTAAAGTTGGTAATAGTCAGGCAATTGTGCTCGATAAAGCTATTATAGAGTTGTTAGGGATGGGCGAGGGTTCCGCTGTGTCTCTAAAATTAGAAAATGGCCGGTTGATAGTTGAGCCAGTGCACTGTGAAAGCATTAGTGAAGATTCCAGGGTGCAATCGGCGTATGAGAAATTTACTAAGCGATATGATTCTACTCTTAAAAAACTTGCAAAGTGATTGATTGTGCAACATTCAAGTATACAGTATTTAGGTTTAGACCTGATCTGTCGAATGCATCGCGACCAAATTTTGAAGCATGGGGGCATTCTGGGGGTAAGGGACTTAGGATTATTGAAATCTGCCATTGACGAGCCTAAGGCAACTTTTGACCAAGTAGATTTATATCCAGAGCTTTTTGATAAAGCAGCGGCTACATTTGTTCTATTAGTTAAAAATCACCCCTTTATAGATGGAAACAAGCGGATTGGAGTAGTTGTAATGGGCATGCTCTTATCGCTAAATGGGCTAGAGCTAATTATGGACCCTGAAAGTTTATACGATATGGCGATTGATATTGCGACTTCTAAGTTGAATATCATGCAGGTAGCTGTAATTTTGAAGAAAAATTCAGTTCGGTTTGATTTGCCTAATAAGTAAGAATGTAGTATTTTTAGATGGTATAAACAAATAGTTTTAACCATTTTTAACAGCTTTCTGCGTTCTGAAGAAAGTTCTGACTACATCAGTAGTCCAGGAGAAATATGTCAAAAGAAGTTATTAAGTCCTCGCAGTTTGCTAGAGCAAACGTGTTGAAGGATGATTTTGCACAATTAAGTGCAGAGCAACTACAAGAGCTACAAGCGCTATATGACGGTGCAGCAGCTCGCCTAAGAACAGGTGAACTACTGCAAGGCGTGGTGATCTCAGTTGATTCTAATGGTGTATTAGTTGACGTAGACTACAAGTCTAACGGGATGATTTCACGTTATGAATTTACGGAATCTGAGCTGAAAGAGCTTAAGCCGGGCTCGCCAATTGAAGTTATTTTAGATCAGTTAGAAGATTTAGCTGGTGCAGTAACTTTGTCTTATGAAAAAGCTAAAGCGTTAAAGGCTTGGGATCGTATTATTGCCTTGCATAATGATGGTAAGCCAATTCAGGGTCTTGTGACTCATACTGTGAAGGGTGGTTTAAGTGTTGATATTGGTATTCCAGCTTTCTTGCCGGGATCGCAAGTGGATATTCAGCGCGTAACTGACTTTGAGCATTTTGTTGGTCAAACTGTCACAATGGAAATTTTAAAGATCAATAAAAAGCGTGGCAACGTGATTGTTTCTCGCCGTAAGTATCTCTCTGAACAGAGGGCAGAACAGCGCCGTGAAGCAATGCAAGTCTTAGCTGATGGTCAAATTATTCAGGGTCAAGTTAAGAATATTACCAACTATGGTGTCTTTATTGATATTGGTGGTATTGATGGACTTCTGCATATTACTGATATGACGTGGGGTCGGATTGCACATCCAAGTGAAATGGTTAAAATTGGTGACACAATTACCGTTAAAGTCATTACCATTGACAAGGATAATAGCAAAATTTCGCTTGGCATGAAGCAGCTAACTGATAATCCGTGGGCTAATATTGAGACGATTGTTCAAGAAGGCAAAGTTATTAAAGGACGTGTTTCAAGTATTACAGATTATGGCATGTTTATTGAAGTTAAGGGTGGTGTTGAAGGTTTGATTCATATCTCTGAAATTTCTTGGACAGAGCGTATTTCTGACCTTAATAAATACTATAAGGTTGGCGATGAGGTTGAGGCGAAGGTCGTTTCGGTGGATAAAGAAAATCGTCGTATGTCATTGAGTATTAAACAGTTGTCTGGTAATCCTTGGGAAACCATTAAGGAGAAGTTCAAAGAAGGCGATAAGATCGCTGGTAAGGTAACTAACGTTACTGACTTTGGGGTTTTCATCCAATTAATGCCAGGAATTGATGGATTGGCTCATATTTCAGATTTATCTTGGACGGAGCACATTGAGCATCCTCGTAATCTATATGGTGTTGGCGATAGCGTTAATGCAATCATTCTTTCAATTGATGAAACAGCCAAGAAGATTTCTTTGGGTGTGAAGCAGTTGTTGGAAGATCCATGGTCTAAAGTTGAAGCTGATTTTCCAGTTGGAACAATCTTCACAGGTAAGGCTGTTAAGGTGGCCAACTTTGGAACCTTTATTAAACTTCCAAATGGGATTGAAGCATTAGTGCCGACAACTGAAAAAGGCCCTGAGGGTAAAGTCATTGAGAACTCCTTGGAAGTTGGTAAGGAGTATCAGTTTAGAATTGTGAGTGTTAACCGTGAAGAGCGTAAAATTAACCTCAGTAGCCAATTAGAAGTGGTTGAAGTTAAGCCTGCGCCAAAGCGAGTTGCTCCTAAAAAAACTGAGCCAAAACAGGCTGCTGCGCCACGTAAAGAAGCGGCTTCTACTATGAAGTCTACTTTGCAAATGGAGCTTGAGCGCTTGCAAAAAGAAAGTAAGGGGGAGTAAATGCATAATCTAGAAGTGCTTGAACAAACCTTTGCGATTATCAAGCCAGATGCAGTTAAAGATGGCCACACGGAAGCGATCATTGATTTGATCGAGCAAAGTGGCTTTGATATCTTAGCTGAAGAGCATTGCACCTGGACGCGCGAGCAGGCAGAGGAATTTTATGATATTCATCGTAATCGTCCATTTTTTGGAGAATTAGTTGAATTTATGATTTCAGGACCAATTGTTTTGTTGGTGCTTGCTAAAGAAAACGCGGTAGTTGATTGGCGAAATCTGATGGGTGCGACTAACCCAGCTGAAGCAGCTAAGGGAACTGTTCGACAGTTATTTGGAACTAGCATTGGCAATAATGCGACACATGGCTCGGATTCAATTGAAAATGCGAATCGTGAAATTGGGTTGTTTTTTCCAGAATTAGTCTAATATAATAGCGGAGGGCTTAAAAACCCTCCGCTTAATTAAGAGCTGTTATTATTATTGCTTTAGATCAGACAAAGAATCTTCGTTTTCGAAGAAGTTTCTCCAGTAATCCATATATGGTTGTAGTGTTTTATGTTCAGCGCTGAAATCTCCCATTTCATGCAAGTATGCATCACGTACCTTATCTATCTGTTTGCGATTACGGTCTGTTAACCTAGCGGTCGCTTTGTCTTAAAAGCAACACTTTTGATATTACAGCCTTTTCAGAATTATACTTATAAGCCTAAAGCTTGACGCCAAGTTTGAATTTGACGTAGACGAGAGGTAAATGCGGCTTCAATGTTGGCTTGATTATTGGAGCGATCTATTCGCTTAATCAAGGCTTTAACCACCTTTTTTACATCATCCGAGCTGGCTTCAGGATCATTATCAAAAATACGCAAAAGCATCCCAGCGTCACTTGTTCCTTGTTCTACTTTTTTAAAAGTATCTTCTAGCATTGGGTTAAGTTCAATTATTTCGATAGCAGGTGCTTTTTGGTCTACAGCCAATATATAATCTCGCCAAAGGTTGAGTCTCTTAATATCCAATCCAATTATATTTCGTATGCCGGTATCAATTTGTCTTAAAACTTCACGCATAAATGCCAAGTCATCAGGAGTGCTTTTTGCGGGATCGTTGCCGTATACATTTTTTATAGACCACACAGTGGCATTATCAACTTTATTTTTAACTTCTGCAGCGGTTGCTAGGTTGACAGCGGATAATAGCACTATTAATTTTATCAATTTTAAACATTTCATTATTAGGTTCCCTTTACCAATTGAATGTTATACTTTAACTTTCAATCTAACGAGTTGGTCTTCTAAAGTAAAGAAGTGGGATTTATTTGTATTATACAAAGCTTCAGATCACTATTTATAATCTTTTAAGCGCGAATTTGGTTTAAGAAAAATACTTTATTTATGCACGAGTATCCATTTTTGCGTCTTTGCGAGGAGTAGCGACAAGCTATGTTTAAACTACGCCGAAACTCCTCGCAAAGACATATGATTAGCGGTAGTTGATTGGCGAAATCTGATGGGAACTGTTCGACAGTTATTTGGAACTAGCATTGGCAATAATGCGACACATGGCTCGGACTCAATTGAAAATGCGAATCGTGAAATTAGGTTGTTTTTCCCAGAATTAGTTTAGAATAGTTAATGAGAGGGTAAATATTACCCTCTCATTAACGCAAGTGCTTAATTTGCAAATTGCATATTTTTCCAATGTACCCTGAGCTCCGGGTTTTTATTAATATATTCACTCATTAACATACCTTTATCGGTATGGTTGAGGAAGTGTATCAAGTTATTTATAATACGGACCCTCTCATGAAGAGGTTCTCTTTTACCTTCTTGTTTTAAAAAGGTAATCAAGTTTGGATGGACCACCTTATCAGGGCTCCAACCAATATCAACTGGATTCCAGTCTATCCAACTCTGAAGAATTAAATGATTCAAAGGCTGTAGCTCAAGACCTTGTCATCGTTCAACACATATGAGACTCCAGGACCTCATTTTTGATTAACTCATAAAACTTAGCTGGTGTCAAAAGGCCTATCCCATGATGAGGTCTAACTGTATTATAAAAACGGGCAAA
>JAHFBM010000076.1 GCA_023250055.1 bacterium
ATTATGGATGGCAATCGGCGCTGGGCCACTAGCCGAGGTTTAAGTGCAATGTTTGGTCATCGTGAAGGTGCCAAAGCTGTTGAGCATGCCATTAAGTTCTGTTTAGACTCTGAGATATCACATCTTTCACTATACACCTTCTCGCTTGTGAATTTTCAACGCTCACGCGCCGAGAAAGAATATCTATTCGATTTAATTCTGCAAGAGCTAGAATCAAAGTTAGATTTTTTTATTGAGCAGCAGGTCCGTGTGCGCTTTATTGGTGATCGAACATTATTTCCAGCTCATGTGATTCCGACTTGTCATCGAGTGGAGCAAGCAACTGCCAAGTTTGATAAATTAGGTTTGAACTTTCTCTTTTGTTACGGCGCTAGGCAAGAGATTTTAGATGGAGTACGCCGCTTGGTGCATAAAGTTACAACAGGTGAGCTAGCAGAGGCTGATCTAACAGAGAAGATTTTTGAACAGTGTTTATGGTCATCCGGGGTGCCAGCCCCAGATATCATTATTCGAACAGGCGGCCACCAGCGGCTTAGTAATTTTTTGCTATATCAAGCAGCCTACAGTGAGTTCTGCTTTTTGGATTGTTTATGGCCAGATATTACTGTGCAGCATTTCCAAAACGTGGTAACTAGCTTTGAGAATCGTATGCGCAATTTTGGGATATAGCCAAACTCACTTAGTAGCACACACTACGTCATCGCGAACCTATGAAGCTTTAGCGCAGTAGGTATGGCGATCCACTTACGTCATCGCGAGCCCCTTGTGGGCGTGGCGATCTACTTAAAAATTAGCAAATAGATTGCCACGTCGCCAGAAGAAGGCTCCTCGCAATGACATATCTGCGGAACAAATATTATTTTATGTCGTTTACGCAGATTTGAATTTGCTTAAGCTTGCTAATATCTAAAATAGCAGCTGGGACAGGTCGCTGATCTAGTACAGTTTGATCTGGAAGGTTTGGATTGCAAGCCGTAATAATTTGCGGATTAACAGAATACTCTTTGAGAAAATTAATAACTTCAGTTTGATTATGATTAATAAATTTTGGCATAGTAATTAGGTTAGTGGGGCCACAACTTAAATAGGCTGTTAGTTTAGAGTTGGTTAAAACTTGCTCGGGTTCCGGTGATTGCGCCAAGCAAATATCTTTGGGTTGGCTGCTTGAAATTTGATAAATTTTAATTTGTAAATTTTGATCACTGGCAATCTGGTGAATTTCTTGATTAGTTAGTCCAATTAATTTAGGTGCGATTTTAGTCGTTGGTCTTTGTGAAATCACAATGTGAATAGTTTGATTTGATCGTACGGTTTTGCTAGTTGGCGTTTGCGAAATAATGGTATGATTTGGTAAATCATAGTCAGGCTTTTCAGTAATAATACGTAAATTTAAATTTTTTGCAGCAGTGATTTTAACAGCTTGGTCAAGCTGCAGCCCAATTAAGTGCGGGGTTGGTAAATGGTCTGTGATAAAAATAAAATTAAGTAGTTGATATCCTGTGATAAAGCAGACAAATGGGACAGTCCAAAGAAATTTTCTAATCAACATAAGTTCGCCGTGTTTTGATAATTTTAAAAAAATATATAGCTAATTGCAGTAAGCTCTGCACAAACCTGCACTGCCTGTCCGTCGTGGCCTTGGCAAAGGCTGGGTCATTGCGAAGAGCCTTTTTCACCCACAAGGGGCTCGCGATGACGTAGTGTGCGCTACTAAGTTCGCCATGTTTCAATAGTTTTAAAAAAATATAGGCAGATCGTAAGCCGGATTCTGTGACAGTCTTGCAACTGCGATAGTCATTTATCTCTGCGGCATACCCGTGCATCATAACGGTAATGAAGTAACCTCTGCACTGCTTTGCCTTGCTCCCGGTAGGGTTTACCCCCAAAGTGTGTCGCCACAATTTGTCGGGTGCTCTTACCACCCGTTTTCACCCTTACCATCATAAAAATTGTAAATCTAGCTGATAGCTTGATGGCGGTTATTTTCTGTGGCACTAATCCATGGACTTACGCCCCCCTTGATTGCAATCTATCTGCATAGACCCTTCCAAGGTACCGACTTCATTGGGAGTCCGGACTTTCCTCCAGATCAAAATTAATTGATCCAGCGACTATCAGATCTACCTATATCTAGGTATTATAGCATAAAAGAACTATCACGTCATTGGGTTATTGTCATGGTCGGTCTAAACGCGTTAACTTTTTTTTAACTCTTTAACTTGCTCAATTGGCAGGTTAGTTATTTTAGCAATTTTTGTAACATCCATCCCATAGTGCAGCATTTCAATTGCTATCTCGACTTTAACAGCCGTTATTTGATCGATTCCAGAACGAAATGCATCCATGTATTTATCATAGGCTTCTAGCTCTTTGATGGACCAGTTGCCCTGTGCTAAAACATCTAAAGCGGTTCCTAGTTCTGCTTCTCGGAATGAGCTTGGGCGAGATTGCATTAAATCAGCATTTTTTAGCAAATAAATCCATTTATCTAAAGTAGTTTGTAATTCACTCTCTTGCTTATTGAATTTGGACAACTCGACAAAGTGAAATTCTAAATGTTTTAGCTCTCTGGTATAGGTTTCACTATCTAGAAGAAAATGATGTGATAGATAAGATGAACTTTTAAATAGTCCTTGTTTTAAAATTCCTACAAAGATTACTGGCACTAGCTCGCTGTATGGTTGGCGAACAGCTAATTGTCGACTTAAGGCTAAAGAACTATAGTATTGGGCTCGAGCTGGATATTCATATTGTGACACCACTTGCATTTCTACAATGTATTGGCTGTCACTTTGATCTGTGCAACGCACATCCACAATTGACATCTTTGAGTCAAGTGTATCAGGTAAGTTAGCTGGATCGTTGATCTTTACATCTGTGATCTTAGTACCTTCGGTTCGCTCAAGCACGCTATTTAGAAAGCTAATTAAAACTTCTTTATGTG
>JAHFBM010000077.1 GCA_023250055.1 bacterium
TCCTCATCCCAAGGCTCCACACCAAGCGCAGCGCCTCCAATTGATATTAAGCTCAATAATGTTAAAAGTTTTTTCATTTTCACTCCATTAGCGACTTAAAAACAATTTTTCAATGTTAATGTCGTACTCCATATAATAAACTCATAAATTCCTGCATAGCCGCATCTCGATTAGCAAGTGGTTGAGTCTTAACTACTTGTTTAACCGCATCTTGTAATACCTGTTGTTCTTTTCTTCTTGCCTCTTCTTGTATTCTTTCAAGCTTCCTAATAGTTTCTTCAGTCAACCAACCAACTATTGGATCCCCCACTCGCTCTCGAACTATTAAATCTGGCGCATCAATTATGCATTCACCAGCACGGTCACACTTCAGAGATTTAAGCGGTATACTCCTAGACCCATCTGGCACAAGGGCCGCTGCCCTCTTTGCTTCTGCTTTAGCGCGCCTAACTTGATCAGCTAAATCATTTTTTACAATTTCTGCTAGTTGCACCTGACTCAAATCATCAACAGTACAACTGTAATACTCAGCAAGATTTTGCGCCTGCAGCTTCTGCTTAGGTGTTAATAATTCAAAAGTTATTGCATCGATGTGCAAATTAACCAACAACAACCCGATCCCCAAGAATAACCTCTTCATAACTCCATACCCTTCATTTTTTAACTAAAACTTTAACTATTATAGTGATAAATGTATCAAAGCGGGCCTAACAAAAGCAACAATTCATTAGACTTTTTTCTAAGAAATTACCTAACCCGGCAAGCCCCCTATTACAAATCTTGCCTTTTTTCCGCTTCAGAAAAGCCTCTTCTTAAAGCAATTTTCGAACAAACCCCATCAAACACCTTATTTGATAGTTTTTTTTCTTCAAATGGCAGCAAGGGATGGTCCTTAAACATTTCCATCTTTTCCCACAGAAACAAGGCTTCTTGATTTGATTCACTATCTAGTTTATCGAAACCTTTATTGCAAATAAGCCGCAAACTTTCAATATTTAATCTTTTTCTTAACAAACTCAATAAAATATCACGCACTATTTCTTTTATATGCGTCTTATCAATTTCGTTAATCGCTGTTAAAGTTCTATAAATACGCTCTTTGCGGGTCTTAATTTCCTGCTGCAAGGCTTCTTTATCAAAAACAAAATCATCATCACCGTCTACTCTCTCATTTAAATACACATAATCAACCTCAACCAAATCTTTTAAAAGCTCCTTCTGGTTAGCATTAATTTTTTGCAAAGCAGCATCTAGTCGAAGCCTAGCATTAATCCTCCAGCTCAACCAATTCAACCAACCAGTTAATTGAACATTCTCAGGCCCTACTACCACTCTTGGGCTTAAGTCTTCTGGGGTCTTAGTACCATTAACATCTCCATCGGTAGGATTTACAGCAGAAGCCACTTCCACAGGCTCTACTACAGGCTCTGCTACTACTCTTGGGCTTAAGTCTTCTGGGGTCTTAGTACCATTAACATCTCCATCGGTAGGATTTACAGCAGAAGCCACCTCATCGGTGCCTGACCCCCATCCCAAAAGCCAATTTATCCAATCTCCAGTCCACGTCGTACTCGTAGCTACCAACATTAAACCCATTAACATTAACCTCTTCACGCCAGACCTCCACATGCCCTAATTAAAGTTTAAAGTTAAATTAACCATAGCAAACTGCGATAATATAAAACAAGATTGCATAAAAGACATTCGACCAAACCAACTTATTACGCAGGCGCCAAGGGGTGCCGCCCAAAGATCTGGTTTCCTACTCGCGGCACCCCTTGGCCAGCCGAAGTATCATATAGCTAGCTTGCATTATGCGACAACTTATCTATATTTTTTACATAAAAAATCTTAGTGCACTAGACTAAACTTTTTTAATTATTATAATTAATAACAAAAAGAGTTAAATCAATTAGAAAGGACCTAATAATGGCTAAAAAAATTATCGGTATCGATCTTGGTACCACCAATTCTGTTGTCTCTTTCTTAGAGGGCGGCTCGATTAAAATTATTCCAAATAAAGAAGGTGCCAATACCACTCCTTCAGTCGTAGCATTCACCAAGGATGGCACGCGCCTAGTGGGAGCATTGGCTAAACGTCAAGCAGTTACCAACCCAGAGAACACAATCTACTCTGCTAAGCGCTTCATTGGACTAAATTTTGACAGCGTCAAAGGAGAAGCTAACAAATTTCCATATAAAATAGCTAAACGTGACAACGGCGAAGTTGGAATTATCGCCCAAGGCAAGGAATATACCGCCCAGGAAATTTCAGCTGCGATTCTTAGCCAACTCAAAGAAGTCGCCGAAGAATATATCGGTGAAAAAATTACCGAAGCTGTCATCACTGTACCAGCTTACTTCAATGATGCCCAGCGCCAAGCCACCAAAGATGCTGGACGAATCGCGGGACTAGACGTAAAACGCATCATCAACGAACCAACCGCAGCAGCCCTAGCCTACGGCGAGGACAAGAAAAAAAGTGGTACAATCGCAGTCTTTGACTTCGGTGGTGGAACCTTTGACGTATCCATCCTAGAAATCCATGAAGGCGTCATCGAAGTTAAATCGACCAATGGTGACACCTACCTAGGTGGCGATGATATCGATCAAAAATTAATGGACTATATTGTCGATGAGTTCAAAAAAGAGCAAGGCGTTGATCTACGTCAGGACAAAATGGCATTACAGCGCTTAAAAGAAGCTGCTGAGCGTGCCAAAAAAGATCTATCCAACATCGAAGAAACCGAAATTAGCCTGCCTTACATCACAGCTGACGCATCCGGGCCAAAGCATCTAAGCCTCAAAATAACTCGCACCAAACTTGAAACACTCTGCAATGAAATCTTTCAAAGATTGCTCGAGCCATGCAAAAAAGCGTTATCAGACGCCAAGCTAGACAAAAGT
>JAHFBM010000078.1 GCA_023250055.1 bacterium
CCAATTGGTCAGCTTAAACGTCTCTGGAGAGGCCCTTAAAATGTCTAAACGGGCTGGCCGCTTTGTAACACTGCAAGATATTATTGATGAAGCTGGCAAAGACGTTACTAGATTTTTCTTTTTAAATCGCAAAGCCGATTCCCACTTAGATTTTGATTTAGAACTAGCGCTGAAGAAAACCGAAGAAAATCCTGTATTTTATTTACAATATGCCTATGTCAGGATCAAGGGCATACTGCGCAAAGCCAATGAATTTGAAGAGTTGTCTCATATTACAGTCAATGATAATGCAACAATTGGAGCCAGCGAATACCAAATTATTAAAAAAATTATTTACCTAAAAGAACTTTTACTCAATTTATCTAAAACAGAACAGGTGCATCAGCTTAGCTACTATGCTTTAGAATTAGCTAGATTGTTTCATGCCTACTACAGCAATTGTAAGGTTTTGGATTTGAATAATGTTCCCCAGAGCCGCATGCGCCTTTTGATATTAGGACAGTTGGAACAAACTTTAGAGCTTGTTTTAAAGCTTCTCGGATTAGAGTGCCCAAACAAAATGTAACTAGCAATTGATAAATTTGGCCATTTTGGCAGACTTAGGATTAAAGATTTTATAGAGTACCTTCATAAGGACCAAATTAAATGGCAAAAGCTGATTTAAGTTTAATACAAAAACTACGTGAAATTACTGGACTTGGTATGATGGACTGCAAAAAAGCACTTGAGGACGCCAACAATGATCTCGACGGCGCAATTGAGGCTTTGCGCAAACGCGGTGCAGCCGTAGCTGCCAAACGCGCCGACAAAGGCACATCTGAAGGAATCGTTCAATCCTATATTCACCCTGGTGATCAAGTTGGGGTGCTAGTTGAAATCAATTGCGAAACTGATTTTGTAGCCAAAACTGAAGTTGTTAAGCAGTTCGCTAAAGATGTTTGTTTGCAAATTGCAGCATTAAAACCTAGCTACTTGGCTCCAGAAGATGTTGATCCAACATTTTTGGCTAAAGAGAAAGAAATTTTAGTTGAGCAGTTAGCCGGATCTGGCAAACCAGCCAATGTCATTGAAAAGATTGTTGAAGGTCGTGTTAGCAAGCTATACAGTGAAGTTTGTTTAATTAAACAACCATTCTTAAAAGATGATAAATTAACCGTTGAAGAGGCCGCCCAAGCGTTAATGGCCAAGACCGGTGAAAATATTAAAATTAGAAGGTTTGTTCGTTTCGAAGTAGGAGCATAAGAACATGGCCAATATTAATTCAGACACATCGCCCAAAGCTCTTGAACAAATTGTTGCTATTGAAATGGACAAAGCCGTTGACCATTTCAATAAAGAGCTTGCTAAAATTAGAACTGGACGCGCCCATACCTCTATGATAGAGGACTTACGAGTTGATTCTTATGGAACTAGCATGCGCTTAAAAGAAGTTGCAGCAATTGCTGCACCCGAAGCGAGCATGCTCACAGTTCAACCCTGGGATAAATCTGTAATCAAGGAAATCGAGAAAGCAATTTTGGCTTCCGATTTAGGTGTTACACCAATTAATGATGGCTCGATTGTCAGAGTCCAATTACCTCAAATTAGTCAGGGTCGCCGGGAAGAACTCTGTAAAGTCATGGGTAAAAAGCTAGAAGAATGTCGCACTGCAATCCGCAACGTTCGCAAAGATTTTCAGAATTTAATTAAAGCTGCTGAAAAATCTCGTGATATTTCTGAAGATATTGCTAAGAAACTATTAGAAACATTACAAACTTGTACAGATAGATTTATTGCAAGTGCTGAACAACTGGCACACAAAAAAGAGTCTGATTTAAAATCTTTCTAAAGATTCTACTTTATTTTAGCTGTTTTGTTTGCTAAAATAAATTTGGTTGAAATTTAAGAAGCGGGCCGCTAGCTCAATTGGTAGAGCAACAGACTCTTAATCTGTGGGTTATTGGTTCGATTCCAATGCGGCCCACCAAATTGATATTTTGAAAATACAAATTAGTGCAGGAGTGGCGAAATTGGTAGACGCCCTGGATTTAGGATCCAGTACCCGAAAGGGTGTGGGGGTTCGAGTCCCTTCTCCTGCACCATCAAACTCAAATAGCGCCTACAACTAGGCGCTATTTTTTATTTAACATTACTATTGACGAGTATGGTATAGTAACAAGTAGATTACTAAAAAAGGAAGCCATATGATCGCAACCCCTCTTTCACACTGCACTACAGAAAGTAGCACTAACCTATCTAAACGAATATCAATCACAACACATGCTGACGCTGTTCAAAAACTGTTTCAGCATATTGCACTACATCAAAGTAGTTTTATTGCACCAAAAGGCTTAAAAGATCCTAAAGAAATTGTTTCTTATATTCAGGAGCGCTTTAAGGAGAGCTTCTTGGAGCACGCCAAAGAACTGCTATTTAAATTACACGTTCACAGTGCTTTATACAAAAACATTCATGATCAAAAAATTATCACATCCGGAACCCCAAGATTAGCAATGATAGATTTTCTTCCTAGCCAAGAAATTAAATTTTCATTTGATATATCTAGCCCCATTCAATCCAACCTAGATGAATGGAAATATCTAATCTTCAAGTTCCCACAGCGCAAATATTATAAAGACCTTGATAAACAAGCCGAAGTCTTCATCAAACAAGAAACTGAAAATGAAGATGCTTATTTAAAGTCATGCTCTAATAAAATCACCGTAAATGACTGGGTCTGCTTTGATTTATGGATTGCCAATGACCAAAACAAGCCTTTGCTACCAGACTTAAGAGGTAATTTTTGGCTTAAAATTG
>JAHFBM010000079.1 GCA_023250055.1 bacterium
GCCATCGGAACAGGCCTTAAGGTGTCAGGAGTGGCACGGTATCAGCCAGCAGCTTTAGAGGCGCTGGGACAAGTTCGCAAAGAGGTTTATCAAGTGGTTGGCCTGGCAGCTAAAATTGGGGCAGGCAAAGTTAATCAAGGTTTGCAAATTATCAAAGATCACCCGCAGGTGTTGAAAGCTGGACAAACCATCACTCAGGGAATTCAAGCTGGTCGAAAAGCCATTCGCCAAACTAATCGCTATCTCAAATCAACTAGCAAATCTCTAGTTGATACAGTCCAACAAATTCCTGTAGGGGAGAGTTTTAAAAAAATCCCGCGCGCTTGCGTAGCCAAAACCAAGCAATTAATTGGTGATGAAGCAGTTGTGGTAGATACTTGGGGTAATACCTGGCGCTCTAAAATCGAATCTAACCATTGGGATATCCAGCTCAGTGAAATGGGCAAGAAGAATTTAATACTGCTCAATGAGGCTGCAGCTGCTCGGGGGACAATCACAGTAGCTGAGATTGAACGGCTTGCGGAGGGATCACGAAGATTTATAGAGATTCCAATGTGCTCAAAGACCAAGGCCATTGAGCAGGAAGTTTTGGCATTAATTAAATCTAAGTCTGCGAAAATGGAAGCTGAGGGGGTTACAATAGGACAATGTTTAGGAGCGAAAAATGATCTTGGTAAGATATCGCATCTTCCATTTAGTCTTGATAATTTTGAGCATGCTTGTTTGCCTAGAATTGAGGCAGTTGTAGGTAGAAATAAAGTAGTTAAGTATAAACTTACTGGTTTACATTGGGACGAGGGGCGACGATTTGAAAAATTAGGCTTTCTTAAAATGGAAAATGTACAAGAGTTGGTTGGTGGTATGTACTCAGCAGACATTTGGGTTTATAAGGGGTATAAAGAATCAAAAACTTTTTTTCCATCCCATTGGGATTTTGACATGTTATTATCTAAAATTAAAGAAGCATGTTTTAATGCTGAATCATTTGCAACATCTAAATGGGGTGGCTCTATACATATCGTAGGCAAAATAGAGGAGGGGTTTTATATTAATGTTAAGCTAAGTTCTACTGGTAAGATATTAACTGTTTATCCTTCTAAAGTTAACTGCTTAAAGGTGATAATTTAAGATGATGTCTATTTATTTAAGGTTGCTACCTGATGGGGGGCGCTATTTTTCAGAGGATGCAACTAATTGTAAAGTTGAAGTGCTGGCTGATTGGCTTACCGATGATGTTTCTACACGGTGTGATTCATGGCGTAAATGGCTAAATGATAATAGTGAAAAAATGCAAGATACTGAGTCTAATGCTACTTGGTTAGAAAAATATGGAGATAAAATTCTTATGGGTGCGATTACACACATAATGATATTTGAGCATGAGGGGCTATCTACTCCAGAAGAATACAAGGTAATGATCTCTATTAAAAATGCTATTGAGTTGATTGATTCGTGGGAAGGGTTAATTAAAACTTGCCCGTTAAGACTGATACTTTATGAAGAAAATGGTATTTACAGGTTGGAAGCGGTGCAGTAGAACGTATGATACATCGATTAATGAGGTGGTTTAACGGGGTGTCAGATTGTACAGTTTCGTTGAATCAAGACGATGGATATTATTTGATTGCAGGCGAGGGTGATCAAGAGATACGAATACTTGGTCATTTCTTCCATTGTGATGTCGGTTCTACAGTAGATTTTTGGATTAAATTTTTAAATGATCCAAAGTGGCCAGAGACTCAGTCCAATTGGTGTGTGCTAGAAAAAGAAGGCGACATGGTTCGAATGTTTGATTTTTTAACTGAAGAGCGGTTTCGGCCATATCCAGTGCCAGATGATCAGATTCTAAGAATTAAAAACAGGACCTATGCATAGTTCTCCAATAAGCTGACCTGGTCAATTGTTTGAATAACTCCGTATCGCTGTTTCATGGATTGGGCCTCTCGAATAGCTTCTTCTATAGAATCTAATTTCAACATATTCTTGAATATTCATAGACGATCCTTTTTGTTTTATCTACAAAGTCAGGATCGTCTATCTAGATCAGCTTATTCCTCAGTTTGCATAGGTCCTGTACTTAAGAAATAATGACCCTGAGGGTGTGGTGGAGGTCATTCAGGCCTATCTGAGGGCGTTAGAAAAATCAGTTTATTTAAGAATCTCAAGTTCCAAAATCTACTTTGTATCATAGTTTAACATGAACTCGATCTAAAAATTGTTTAAAAATGCTTACGCTAGCTTATCTAGTTGTTTGATGGGAGACTCGCTTTTTTCTACGTCTTTGCGAGCGGCAAGCCCTGTGTAAGGGCGAGAGCAAAGCAATCCATTCTCTCATGCTAAGTTGCAAATAAAAAGTGTTTAAGCAATTTTGGTACTCTACATGATTTAGTGGATCGCCACACCTACTTTGCTAAAGCTTCGTAGGCTCGCGATGACACAGTGCGCGCGACTAGGTAGTTTTAGCTATAACGTCAATTTTAGCGCATTCAAGATTTTCAAATAGAAATTATTGCGGGGGGGGGGTGGCTTTTGGTATAGTGGTTAATAATGGATGTAAAATCGGGGCAAATGGCCCCTAAAGCAATGGAGGTAGCTTATGAAAAAGCTATTATCAATGACTATTTTAGTACTATCAACTGGTGTGAATGGTTCAGTAGCGGAGCGGTCTACGCCTGTTATACCTGCCAAAATGATACCTGTCGTGAGAGGAGGGTCCGGCACATCTACGCCTGTTATACCTGCCATGAGAGGAGGGTCCGGCACAACTATACCAGCGTGTATGG
>JAHFBM010000033.1:0-7145 GCA_023250055.1 bacterium
TTTGAAAAATTGTAAAAAGGCCAGGGGGTTTGGCGTGGTAAATTAGCATTGGGTCGTAGATTAAAAGAAAAAAGGGGGCAGGTTATGCGCCTACCCCCAAATTGAATTTAAAAATTAGTTAGATGCTGGA
Source organism: bacterium (assembly GCA_023250055.1). Taxonomy (GTDB): domain Bacteria; phylum Babelota; class Babeliae; order Babelales; family JABDEC01; genus JAHFBM01. The sequence goes on from JAHFBM010000033.1 coordinate 131, forward strand.
CGAACAGGTATGAATCGGCGGGTGGCTACTCCAGCGACCTCTTTAATCAAATCATTGTCAGTTCGATTAGCTGTGAACCTTACAAAGCCTGCAATGCCGTCTTTTTCGCTAGCAGCTATTGCGCCGCCAACATCACCAGCAGTTACACTGCTTGCTAAATAACTAGCTGCGCTACCGACTGCTCTGCCCATTGTTTTAAATACTGAAGGATGATAAGTGCTAATTTCTCTAAGGAGCGCCTTTTTCTTTGGGTCGATAACTTGTTCAAATAGTTGACTAGCAAGTTCGCGTTCATAATCTAAGATGTTGTTTGGATGTTGATTATATGTTTCAAACAAGGATGCTACAGGGTTTGGAGTGCAGCAACAGCCTTTAACCATACGAGCAAAAAAGCTGCTATTTTCTGCAGCAATGTGCCATTGCGCACCTGTTTTAGATAAGTTTCGGGTAACGCGTGACCTAATTGCAGCATCATCAGACAATCTTGCAGCAGCCATTAATGCGTCACCTTGGGTGATTAGTAAAAATAGTAATAACTTCTTATGTATAGAGCCCCTTATAATTTAAATAGTTAAATAAAGATATAACTGTTTTTAATTATAATGGTTGATTATGCTTTGGCAAATTGGTTAATCGGCGATTGATCCTCTTCTAGCTCTTCTTATAGTTGTACGAGGCTCTGGAGTATCTTCTGCTGTTTGATCTACTGGCAGCAGTGCCTTGCGACGAGCGTTTTCATATACCATGATTGATAATGCTTGCATCCTGCCGCTATCACCCCAAATTATTTTTCTATTTAATAGATCAACTAAGGTGTCATATGTTCGGGGTGGAACTGGAAGTCCTTCTTTTATGCAGTTAATACCGATGTCGACAGGGTTAAGTGATCTACAGCAACAGCCTTTGTACAACATAGTTCCAATGCGATACCCATTTAAATGCCAAATTACCTGGGGTGGAATATGGTTGGCATAGCTCAGAGGTGTTTCTTGATTAGCGCAAATTAGTAGACAACTTTGAGAAATTAAAGTGAGTAATAGAAGTTTTTTAAGCATTATATAATCCTATTTTATAAAAAGTTAATTATCGCTACGTTTAAGCTTAGTATGTGCCGGCGGTTCGCGATGAGGAAAGTCTGCCGGTGTAAGAAAAACTCCTTCAGTAGCAAATAATGCTCTTGCAAGTTGTATCATTTGGATAAGCTCACCAGTTGTTATAAAGCTTCTTTCATACTGTATGAATCCATCTATTTCACGCAAAGTTGGTTTATGATGTATGCGCTCGTAATATAGTAAATCATTTAAGGTTCGCTTGGTTGCTAGATCAATTTGTCTTTCTTCCATTACAGCATGTCGAGCGCGGACAATTGGATCATGCTCAATGCGGCAGAGTAGGCTGCATAATAGTTCACAACTAAAGCTGCCATTTAGTTTTCCCATGACAATTGCAGGGATTTTATTCATGTAGCTACCTTCGGGGTCTTGTTCGGCGCATAAAAGATTATTACTAGGTACCAATAGAGCAATCATAATTGGTAGGTGAAGGTGTAGGAATGAGTTAAACATTTTTAATGATCCTTGCTAGTGTATATGCTTTCATACCATTATATTAAACACAAGACTTGAATTCTGCAATACCATTAGGATAAGTGTCTATGGATTTAGGTCTTTGTGCATAGGGTGATTTTTCTCTCTTTTCGATTCCGCACAGAGGGCTGGGTTTAAATATTTTGGATGTTGCTCCTGTATCGCCATTGGGATTAAGTAATCTAATTGAGAACCCTGGAAAAAGCTGCCTGGACCGTTCTAATTCTAAGAACAGACCCAGATCCTGACATCTTTCAAAAACGCTGGCTTTTGCTGAAGTGGAGATTGGATTAGTATAAGTTAATGCAATAGCCTGAAGTGCAGCTGTTTGTTCCGGTAAGGGCTGATCTTCAAAGCTTTTAATTGGGTCTTGTTCTCTATAAAATCTATTATACAAAAAATTAATCATGCATCTACAGGGGGCTGCTTGATTATGAAATGCACGAACGATAGGCGGAATGCTAGTGTAAATAGTTCTGGCTTGACTGCTTGAGACTATGCAAAAGTATGTTTAGGGGCTTGCTCAGCGCCATTTGAATTCATTATAATAACGCAACAACAAGCTAAAGATAATTTGATAAATGTCATGTTAAAAGTCTGTCAGATTTGGTTGTTCTGGAAGGTGATATTTGAAATAGTTCGCTTGGGGTAATTCCGCGAGATTGATATGAGAATTCGCGCCTCCCCCCAATATTTTTGGCAGTGAATCCAAGTTCCGTTCGTATTAAAGTCGATCCAGGTCTGGAACTATAAGGTAAATCACTGAGCTCTTTGAGGGCAATGGCCTGCTTGATCAAGTCATGGGAAATAAAGTTGTTCTTTCCGGCAATTCGAAGATCTAATTGTTGATTAATGATTCGAAATGGATCAAAATCTCGGTAGAAAAAATATGCAATTGACCTGAAGCATCCGCCACGATGGATGTAATAGTTTCGGACTGCTATTGGAATTTGCTGAGCGTATACAAGTAGTTGCTCGTCGATATTATCGCGTGACATATAAAAGGTTGTTTTAACGCTGTAGATGTTAACATGTAGTAGTAGCAAGCAGGCTAGTTGATATCTTTTAAAGATCATGATTCACTCTCCTTAAGTGATACTATTTACAGGGGTGAGTGTAGCAAAATGATTATGTGATAGTAAATAGTAGCTATATACAATCTATATTGGACGATTATATACTAGTTAAGATGTTTTTGGTGTGTAGGGGGAAATAAGATTGATGGACAAGTGCTTAATTTTGGTTTTAGGCGTAACCGGCGATTTGGGTAAGCGTAAATTGATTCCTGCTTTGTATAATTTGTTAGCAACTGGCCAGCTAGATGGTTGTCCAATTGTTGGTGCCGCTTTGCAATCGATCACATCTGATCAAGTCCTAGAGCAGGCTAGGCCATATATTGATCAATTTGACCCGGTAGTTTGGCAGCAGCTGCATCATCAGTTTAGTTATTTGCCGATCGATATCTCTAATCTGCAAGATTTCAAAAATTTATTTAGCTTAGTTCAGGCACAATTGCAGTTATATAATCTATCTAAGAAGATTTTGGTCTATTGTGCAGTTTTTGAATCACTTTATTTATCAGCAACGGCTGCTTTGGCTCAGGTGGGTATACTATATAAGCATGCTGAAGATGATTTAGAATGGTGTCGGGTCGTTTATGAAAAGCCTTTTGGTCATGATTATAAGTCCGTGCGCATTTTAAACGATGTAATCTTGCAGCATCTCAATGAACATCAAATTTATCGAGTAGATCATTATCTGGCTAAAGAAATTGTAGAAAACATAGCTTTCGTGCGCTTTACTAATCGAATTTTTGAACAACTATGGAATTTTAATCATATTGAGTGGGTTCAAATCATTTTGGATGAGACGCTGGATATTGAGGGTCGGGGTGGTTACTATGATCGATATGGTGTTATTAAAGATGTAGTCCAGAATCATATTTTACAGTTAGTGGCTTTAATAGGTATGGAGCAGCCGCTTAGCCTGTCTGGTTCTGCAATTTGTGATGCCAAAGCTCAAGTGCTTAAATCAATCAGCTGTCAAGATGGTATTTTAGGCCAATATCAGGGCTATCAAAATGAGCGACAAGTTGCGCAGTGTAGTTCTACGCCAACCTTTGCTGCTTTGCGTTTAGAAATTAATCAACCGCGCTGGCAAGGAGTGCCTTTTTATGTCAAAACAGGTAAGGTGCTTGGATCCAAGCAGACTAAAATTTGTCTTAAGTTTAAGTCGACTCAGGAGATTGGCAGTTATAATGGCTTAATTTCAGCTAATTATCTAACGATTTCGATCTATCCCCAAGCAGGCTTTGATTTGCAAATTAATGCTAAGCAGTCTCAAGTTGGTCATGATATTGTGCCAGTGCACTTAAATAGCTACTACAGTGCCGGGGTCTTTGTGCCTCAGGTTTCGCGGGCTTATGAGAATGTTATTAATGATATCCGCCAAGGAGGGCGAACATTTGCAGTTAGAATGGATGAAATCGAATTTAGCTGGTCAGTTTCAGATCAAATTGAACGACTACAGTTGCCAATTTTCCCCTATCAACCAGGATCGTTTGGGCCACAAGAATTAATTGAATGGCAGTCTAGATGGGCATTTGTCTGGTATTAGCCCGCCCTTATTTACAAATAGAATAATTCACGTACTCTTTTAATTAAAAGCTCAAGTCTTTAATTTAAGGGGGTATTATGTCTAGGTATTTGTTAAGTTTGGTATTGTTAAGCGGTGCAACTAGCATTATTGCTATGGAGGAGTCTAAGGGAGATTCTGCCTTTGCCTCAGAAGTTGATAGGATTGCAGATAAAATTATTCAAGATCCTTTGGGAGTCTTGAAAAGTTTGGGAAGTTTGCGTGCTGCAGGTATCGATAGATTAAGAGAGTGTGCTGATGAAAGCTGTATTGCTTCAAGATGCAATGGAGACTTTAGGTATAAGTATGAATGTGCTGTGATAAATCAACTGCTACAATTAAAGGATAAAAAGGAGATAGTTCACTATGTAAGCTTTGGGTCAGGATATTTGTTTCAAGACCTGGTGATTTTAACCAAACTGATTAAGCGGTATAATGTTAAAAACATAAAGATTAGTCTTATAGATTCTGTTTATACCAGTCACTTGGCCAAGACAGCATTAAAGCAGTTTCGGACATATCTTGATAACTTGGCAGGTTGCCATATTGAAGTAAAATCTTATTCTTGTGTAAGAACATATATTGATAAGTGTTCTGAAGATGAAACTTATAAAGCAGATATATTAGTAGCAGCAGATATTTCTGCAGAAAACATATGTGGTTTTGGGAATGCGCTGGATGACTGTTTTGGCTTATTACATGAAGCATTAAATGTTGGAGGAAGGTCAGTTCTTTTTTACTTAAAGCTAATCTGGGAGTATGATCATCAACTTATTAGAGGAACATTGTTTAATGGTCAAAACCTTTGTTATAAGCACCCTGCTGAGGGAATAGACTTGGGGATATTGTTTGTATATTTAAAGTATAAACAGGCAATAGATCACCGAGGCTATAAAAGAATTTGTGGAGAGGATGATTTCTCTACCATGTACCACACATCTAACTTTTCGGGTTGGTTAAAGCTGCTTAAAGATATTGATGATGATGGCAAAAGTGATGTGAGCATTGAAGATAGTATAACAGGCGAAGAATAAATTAATTTAATAGGGGGTGCTATGTCTAAATATTTATTAAGTTTGTTGTTATTAAGTGGTGTAGCTAAAAGTGCTGCTATGGATGATAGTGAGGGGCCTAGAGGTCGTGCTATTTTTACAGTTAAAGTTGCTCCTGGGGTAGTGCTGAGCCCTCCACAAGGGTTAATGGCTCAAATCCCTGGTGAAAAATCAGCTTTTACCAGAATAAAAAAGCCAGTTAGGCTGATTGAAAGGTCTTTAACTAATGCTAACTGTGGTTGTACAGCGACGCTTATTGATTCCAATCGTCTTGCTTTGCGTGAACATACTAGTGGTATGCGAGCTGAAAGTACAGGGTTTGGCGATATTAAAAGCTTTTGGTTTAGCGAATCAGGGGATCTTTTTCTGGTTTGGGCCAAGCAAGGGGTACAGGTTTATGATACTTCGTCTATCAAGATGGTGGCAAAATTTAAATGCACAAATATTACAGAAATAGAACTAAATGAGATTACAAATACTTTGAAGGTTAGGTATGGTAATGGGAGCACTACGGTTAGACTAGATTAGAGGTTGGCTGTGCGATCGTCAGTGATAATATTGCCAGTTGCGCCAGTTAGGATGGCACCATCTAGGTCTGCATGATCAAAGTTAGAATGATCAAAGTGGGCATTGGTAAAGTTAGTATTAATAGCTTTGCTGAAAGTAAAGTTAGCTCTGGCTAGAATAGTGTTGATAAATTGGCTGTGATGTAAATGTGTGTGAACAAATTGGGCACCGGTTGCGCTAGAGTATGAAAAATCAGAACCATCTAATAGAGATGAGCTAAAGATGGTATTTTGTAAATTGGCATGTTTTAAATTGGCATTTTTAAGTAATGCTCCAGATAGATTGACATTAGATAGATTGGCATACTCTAAATTAGCGCCATTTAAGTTGTGTCCTTGTAAGTGAGCTCCAGATAAATCACATTGGGCGCAGTTTTTGGTATTAATTAACTGATTAAGTTGTTCGCTATTATAAGCCAGTATTAAATTGTTCATCAATAAAATTAGAAATAAGCGCTTCATTATAACACTCCATTTCAAAAGGCAGTCCTGGATTAAATCAACCCAGGACCAGATCTGTTTAGACTTGATCCTCTTCGGATCGGCCTTAGATTAAAAGCCCGGGTTCTTGGACAACTGAAACCGGTTTTAATTGCATAATTTTAATAGCTTTCTTTTGTTTAGCACAACCACAGAATTTTCCCATGGCCGGAGCTTTTAGACTAAAGCAGTGACGGACTTGACCTCTAGGACAAGCTGCTGCAACAACTACATTTGATCCTGCAGTTAGTAAGGCTAAAATTAATAATTTCTTCATAAACATCCCTTTTCAAGTATGGTTAAATTAACATTACATAATTTATAATAAAGAGATTGTTGGCTTAAATTCAATAGTTTAGTTTAGATATTTTGGTCGATTGTATGGAAAATGGCCCTAGATGGGTTGAAATTGAATGGGGCGGCTGGCCCTTGTGCGTTTAATTGCAAATAGAATCCTGGGTGGATTAAGGGCTGCAGATCCCTTGAATTTGAACTATTTGCAGCGGAAAATCCAAATGGAGGGCCTTTATTGTTACAAGTAGCACAACAATTGGAAGATTCTGATTATGAATGGCCGACTCATGTTAGTGGGTATGTTACGGTCGATCAATTAGAGGCACTTGCAGCAGCAGAAAACCTCTCTACAATCTTTACTAATATGGCTAAAACCGTGAATACACCTCAAGCATCTAGAGCT
>JAHFBM010000033.1:7155-8758 GCA_023250055.1 bacterium
GAATGTGAATATATTTTTGCAATAATGCTAGATTTTTACAAGTTGACCTACTACTTTTTTGTAAAATTAATTGCTGGACTTGCAATGTTCCAAATTCACTAATAATAGCCGGTACCAGGGTATATTGGATCCAGTTGGCAGAGCCAGAGGCATAATTTAAGGTGCCGGTGTCTTGTATGATTAATCCGGTTCTATGGGGTGTGATGGTAACTGTTTTATGTCGATAGTTTAAAATTAGCGGAGTGTTGCGCCGCCAAACTGGCAGCCGTCCAATTAAAATACAGATTAAGCAGACTGTCCCCATTAGAATAGTCTGCTTAAGTCGATTTAATTTAAAAACTATAATACAGAGAACTATCACGACTATTCCAATTACAAAAATCCACCAGCAAGCTTTGGGAAGAGCAATTAAGTATTGTTGAGGCCTGGTAGGAATAATTTTTAGCCACTGAGATGTTAGCCATTCCAACGCGGTTATAAGAGCTTGATTTGGCAGGTTTAATAGTTCTAAGAAGAAGATCCCAGAAGATATCAATAAAAACAAAGTTAAAATTGGTGTGAAAATAATATTACCTAGAACTGTCAATACCGAGCTCGGTAAGCCCCAATATGTTAAAATCGACAAAGATACCAAGGTTGCAAAAATCTGAATGCGACAAGCCGTTACTAGATAGTGACCAATTTGGATAGCACATTTATGAACCATAACCTAGTTTATAATACCAGAATTACCTGATTTATTAAACTGGTGGGTGATATGGTGTGTATGGCTCTGGATGGTATGGCGTGTATGGTGCTGGGTGATAGGGTGCTGGGCCTTCAGCTTCGCCCATTGGCTCGTGGTTAATAATTTCAGTAGCAGGTTTTTTAGTGTCGATAGGAGCTGGATTTAAAGTAGCTTCAAATTTTTTAATTCTGGCACAATCACGATTTTTAATTTTTTCTGAAACCCCCATAGTGTTACACAGTAATATTCTATCTAATTGTTGAGGGCTAATTTTAGCTTGAAAAAGGTCAGCATCACTAAAATCTGCTCCAATCATAGTAGCTCCAGTTAAATCAGTTGCTGTGAAGGTGGCATGACGACAATCAGCATGATCTAACTTGGCATTTTTTAAATTGGCTTTAAACAAATTAGCACTTTTTAAGAAAACATCAGTTAGGTTTGCACCGTTTAAGTCTGCAAACTCTAATCTAGTATCAATGAACATGGCTGATTGTGCATTAAGACCTACTAGTACGCCTTGATTTAAATTAGCTCGACTAAAATTTGCAAAATCAGCTTTTGCGTTAGTTAGATTGATTTTGCTGGCCATAACATTTTGTAAATCAGCTTCACTGAGATTGGACTCGCTAAAGTTGGCAGCTGTCATATGAGCATTATTAAAACTTGCCACTCTAAAGTTGGATTTGCTGGCATTAACACCATTTAGAAGGGCATCTGAGAAGATCCCTTGGCTGCCATCAACCTCTTGCATGTTAGATGAGTCAAAGATTGTCAGGCTAGCTCGAACATTGCCTAAATTAGCCCTTTGAAAGTTAGATTGATTGAATTTTGATGAAGTAATATTGGCTCTTTGTAGGTTGGCTTGAAACAAATTAG
>JAHFBM010000034.1 GCA_023250055.1 bacterium
CGCCGACATCGCCTTATTAAGTAACCGAACAATCTCTTTATGTCCATTACGTTTAGCAAGATCCAAAGCTGTAGAGTCCTGTAAATTTCTACTATGAGGATTAGCACCTCTGTCAAGAAGTAACTGAACAATGTCTTTATGACCGCACCAAGAAGCAATCATCAAAGCCGTATTTCCACATATATTCGTCATATGAAGATTGGCACCTCTATTAAGAAGCAATTGGACAATATCTTTATGACCATAATCAGAGGCAACTATCAAAGCCGTACTGCCTGTAAAGCTTTTGTCATGTTCAGCATTACCTTCAGCACTAGGATCTGCACCTTTATCAAGAAGCTGCTCTACCATATCCTTAGAGCCTTTTTTAGCTGCTTCTATCAAAGCATAATCCATACTAAGGCGAGCACCAACACCATCCTGTTTATCGAGCAGTAATTTTACAATTTCTTTATGACCAGCTGTAACAGCCTCTCTTAAAGATGTGTTCTCACGCCAGCTACCCACCAACATATGAGGCGAAGCTCCTTTATTAAGAAGTAGTATCACCATATCCTTATGACCGCTTCTACTAGCATACGTTAATGCTGTCATAGATGACTCTTCACTTATGTCATCAATGCTGACTTTGGATTCATCCAGAGCGCCTCTCAGCTCCTCCAAATTACCTTTTTTAGCTGCTTCTATTAATTTTGAATCAGGTTTATATCTATAGGCATTAAAGGCATTAACTGCATCTACTAGACGTTCACCTTCATCAAATGCAAAGCCTATATCAACTTGTAAAAATAGTCCTACAACCATTAGCAATTTAATATTTTTTATAGAATTCATATTATGAGACTTTCTGTAATGCATGCAGCAAAAAGCCCCCGGAGCTTTGGACTCCAGGGGCTTTTATAAAATTTAACGTTTTACAAACTGGAACTTACGACGAGCACCACGTTGACCATATTTCTTACGCTCCTTAACGCGAGAATCTACAGTCAGCAATCCATTTTGACGAAGTTCTGGTTTCAATTGCTCATCGATTGATACCAATGCACGAGCAACACCCAACTTCACAGCATCTGACTGAGCTGAAATTCCACCGCCACAGATGTTAACTTCCACATCATAATTTTTAGCCTGTTCGCAAACACGGAACGTAGTCATCGCGTTAAGACGCACGAAAGGAGTATCAAAATATTCTGTGTAATCTCGACCATTAACTGTCATTTTACCGTTACCTTTACGTAACCAAACACGAGCAACAGTTTTTTTGCGACGCCCAACACCATGAGCCACTGGAGCTGTTGGAGAAACCCCTAGTGAAGATGGTTTTTCTTTTGTTTTAGCCATATTCTGCAATTTGTCCTTAAAATCTTCTGATTAATACTAATAACAGTTTAAACAAGGGGGACCTAAATGTCAAAACTATCCTTGTTCTTCTATCGACTCCTGACAAGTAATGCAGCGAGCCGCATTCGGATAGTGCTTTAAGCGCTTATCCGAAATTTGACCTTCACAGTCAATACAGATGCCATAAGAGCCATCTTCCATGGCCTGCAATGCTTCCAAAAGCATGCGATATTCCAGCTGCTCTGTATTCTGCAAAGACTGCCGCAGTGACTCCATGCTAGACGAAAGCGCCTGATCGCCTAAATCTTGACCTTGTGGGTCCTCTCCAATATTACTGGACAAATCTGCCAAAACAGTTTCTAGCTCCGCCTTGCGCCCCAACAAATTGGCCTTAACTTGTTCAAAATCCAAGCCATCTCCTCTTTTAGCAACCATCCATACTCCTACAAGTTTTAAAAAATGCACGTAGCACAGTTAAAGATTCTTCTTCTAAGACACCCTCCTGAACCACAATAGGACAATTATATAGCGCAAAATTAATTTGTTTGTCAACCCTATACCCGTAGATCGTCGAGGTTGTAGCAAAAACCAATTTTGAAACTCGACTCAATAAAATGGCGCTCATGCACATTGCACATGGCTCTAGCGTAACATAAATCGCACAGCCTGCCAGTCGCCAATCACCAACTGATTGACCAGCCTGCTGCAAAGCTAACATCTCCGCATGCCCAACCTGCGAATGTAACTCCTCCACCCGATTATAAGCCTGGCCAATCACTTGGCCTTCTGGAGAAATAACAACCGCCCCAATGGGAACCTCTGCGCTGGATGCTGCCAAATAAGCCTGATTCAGAGCTAATTGCATATATTGTTCTGTTTGCATCTTGACTTTAGACTTTTCAATTTGACTATTATTTCAATTAGCATATAACATGTTATATTGAATGGCAAATTAATTTAGCTTTAAATTTGGCAAATTAGACCTAATCACCTATAATTAAGACTGCAAAAAAATTATTAATAAACATCATAATACCTGGCCGGTATACATAGAAGTATTAAACTTCTAGCGTTATTAGGAGATACCCAAATGTCTGATATATCTAATAAGAATAACAGCAATTACGGTGCTGAATCAATTCGCGTGATGGAGGGACTTGAGGCCGTTCGTAAGCGCCCAGCAATGTATATCGGCAATACTGGACCAGGGGGCCTACACCATTTAGTATATGAAGTAGTAGACAACTCGGTTGATGAAGCGCTAGCGGGGCATTGTCAAAATATTAACGTTATATTGTACACTGATGGATCCTGTTCAGTTGAAGATGATGGACGTGGTATTCCAACAGATATTCATTCTATTGAAAAAATTTCCGCTGCCGAAGTGGTATTAACCAAATTGCATGCTGGTGGCAAATTTGAAAAAGATGCATACAAATACTCAGGCGGACTACACGGAGTTGGAATTTCAGTTGTAAACGCATTGTCAGATCCACTTTATTTAAAGATCTTCCGCAATGGCGAGATCTTTGAACAAACCTATCATCGAGGCATACCCGAAAACCGCCTAGCTATCACAGGCACAACTGAGAAACGTGGAACATTCGTTCGCTTCAAACCTGATGCTGAAATTTTTACAGAAACAACTAAATTTAGCTTTGAGATTCTATCAGCTAGACTGCGCGAGTTAGCCTTTTTAAATAAAGGCCTGCACATTACAATCGAAGATCTAAACACTGATAAGAAGAACAATTTTCTATTTGAAGGTGGAATTGCCTCATTAGTACAAAGCATCAATTCTAAAAAAACTCCTTTATTCGATGAAGTCATTAGCTTCAACCATGATGATGGAAAATACATTTTAGAGATCGCTCTACAATATAACGATGGCTATGCTGAACAACTATTTTCGTTTGTAAATAATATCAATACCGGTGAGGGTGGCACGCACGTAGCAGGATTCAAATCCGCGCTAACCAAAGCCTGTAATAAACGTGGTTTACTATCCGGACTTCTCAAAGAAAAAGATGAAGGTCTCTCCAGCGAAGATGTTAGAGAAGGACTCACTGCAGTTATTAGCATGAAGGTACCTGAGCCGCAATTTGAAGGTCAAACCAAAACTAAATTAGGAAATAATGAGGTTAAAGGAATCGTTGACTCCTGGATGTTCAGCTTTCTAAACACCTACTTTGAAGAAAATCCAACTATCGCCAAAAAGATTTTACAAAAAGGCCTAATTGCCCAGCAAGCTCGCGAAGCTGCTCGTAAGGCGCGCGATTTAACTCGCCGAAAAACAGCCTTAGACTCTGCTGTACTTCCCGGCAAATTGGCCGACTGCTCCAATGAAGATCCAACCAAAACTGAACTGTTTATTGTAGAAGGTGATTCTGCAGGCGGATCAGCTAAACAGGGTCGCGATCGCGAAACTCAAGCCATCCTACCATTGAAAGGTAAAATTTTAAATGTTGAAAAAGCCCGATTTGACAAGGTTTTGTCCAATGAAGAAATCAAGTCAATTTTCACAGCAGTAGGTGGCGGTATTAAAGCTGAAGAATTTGACCTAAGCAAGGTTCGCTACCATAAAATCATTCTGATGACCGATGCTGATGTAGATGGATCACACATTCGCACACTACTATTAACATTTTTCTTTAGGCACATGCGTCCAATTATTGAAAATGGCTTTCTTTACATTGCGCAGCCACCTTTATACAAAGCTAAAATTGGCCGGAGAGAGCAATATATCAAAGATGATTCAGCTCTAAAACTATTCTTACTGGACTGGGCTGAGCAGCAAGTTACCCTATCTATCAATGGTCAAATTTTATCTGATGAACAGTGGCATCAAGTTTTGGCAGACATTGCAATTTATGAAGAGAATTTAGAAAAACTAGCTAACCACTTTAGAGTTACAAGTAACCATTGCCATAGCCTGATCATGTTCCTAAAACAGAGCAGTTGGAAACCTGAAGATGGTCCTGCTGCACTATTAAGTCAATTAAGAACATTCTTTAAGCAATATGAGGTCCGCCTAAAAGATCAGGACACCGCCTTAGCATTTAAAATCTTAACTCGAGAATGGGATGTTTCTACCAGATTCTTTGAATCTGAAGAAACCCATGATATTTTTGCACACCTTAAAGCGCTAGAAATCTATGAAAATGCAAATGCCATTCTGCAGGTTAAAGAACGTGATCGAAATCTACCAGTTAATAATATCGCAGATTTAATTCAAAATGTTACGGCTATTGGCAAACCTTATATGACCATTCAGCGCTACAAAGGTCTTGGCGAAATGAACCCCGATCAGCTTTGGGAAACATCCATGGACAAGGAGCAGCGCTCTCTACTCAGGGTCACAATTGAAGATGCCCTAGAAGCCGATACCTGGTTCAGCACTTTGATGGGAGATGACATTCAAGGACGCAGAACATTCATTGAAGAAAATGGCAAATTTGTTAAAAATTTAGACATTTAAAATATAGATTGAAACCATAAGCTAAACAAGGCAAGAATGCGCATAATGAAAATTCCTTTCTGGCAACAAAACCATTTAGGTTCTTATTTACATGCATAACAAAAGCAGCCTTGTAAAATCAAGTGGACTTCAACAACTTGTTCTAGATCAATTAAAACAATCTAATTTAGAGCTTCAACCTACTTTAATTGTGGGATTATCCGGTGGACCAGATTCAGTTGCACTCCTACACCTGCTAATCAACTGCCAAAGTAAATTAGGTTACAAACTAGTGGCCGCACACTTAGATCATCAATGGCGTAAAGACTCTCAAGTCGATGCTAATTTTTGCCGAGACTTATCCCAAAAATGGGGCGTTCCAATTGAGATTATTAAAGCCAGCGAGCTACAGATTAAACCCAAAGATCCTGGGTCTAAAGAAGCTCTAGGGCGTGCTTTACGCCAAGCCATGTTCCGCCAAGTTTCACACAGCTACAACAATTCCAAGATAGTCCTTGGGCATCATCTCAATGATCAACTTGAAACGTTCTTAATGCGTTTAATCCGTGGTAGCAGTTTAAGTGGGCTAGGCGATATGCAACCTTTTAATGGTCTCTATCTCAGGCCACTTCTACAAGTCCCAAAGTCTCAAATCTTAGAATATTTAGTTGAGCACAACCTAGAATATGTAATTGATCCAACCAATCAATCTAATTTATTTTTACGAAATAGGATTCGCAAAGTAATCCCAAATCTACAAGCAATTGATCATCGATTAGAGCATAATTTTACCCGAACCTTAATTCAGGTCCAGCAAGCCAATCAATTTATCGAACGGCAAACAAATCTAGCCTTGGATCATGTTGTGATCAGATCCCAAATTGATCTAAAAAAACTATTTATATTAGATCAATTTTTACAAAACCAAGTAATTTTAACTTGGCTATACCAAAGTAAAGTTCAATTTACACCCAGCGAGAGCTTACTACGAGAAATTTTTAAATTTTTAAATTCACCCAATGGTGGCACTCACCAGATTTATCCCAACTGGAAATTAGAAAAAAAACAAAGTTTACTATCACTATCTGAGAGATTAGAATAGTTAATTATGCTGCTTAATATTTTTGTATGCCTCGTATAGCTAACTACAGTAAGCTCTGCACAAACCCGTAGTCATTGCGAGGAGCCTTCTTTTGGCGACGTGGCAATCTACTTGCTAATCTTTAAGTGGATCGCCATACCCACAAGGGGCTCGCGATGACACAGTGTGCACGACTAAACGGTCTTTGCTATACAGTGTCTGCAAACGGTGTTAATAATTTTTTAATAAAAGGGGTTTTGGGATTTTCAACAAGGTCTTTATAGCTCCCTGTTTGCTCTATGCTTCCTTGAACCATAACCGCAACTTTTGCATTAAAAAATTGCGCATCTTCATATTGATGAGTCACCAAAATAATAGGAATATTGAGCGTAGCGAATAGTTTCTTCATATCAGCAGCTACACCGCTCTTGGTAACTTGATCAATATTTGAAAGTGGCTCATCAAGTAAAAACAGGTTTGGTTTTACCGCCAATGCACGAGCTAAGCCAACGCGCTGTTGTTGCCCGCCAGAAAGCTCAAGCACACTTTTATTTTCATAGCCTTGCAGCCCTACTAGCTTAAGCATAGCAACAACAATCTGCCTTTGTTCTTCACCTGAAACACTACGTATACGCAATCCATAGGAAATATTGTCGGCAACACAAAGATGTGGAAACAAGCCATACTGCTGTGGCAGATACCCTATATTGCGCTGCTCTATTGGCAACCGCGTTATATCTTTATTGTCAAGAAGTATAGAGCCACTTATGGGGTTAATAATTCCTAAAATTGTCTTAAGGAGCGTTGTTTTACCGCTTCCTGATACGCCCATCAAAACCAAAATTTCACCTGGGTTAAGTTCTAGATCTAAATTTTCAATAACTACAGAATTCTCGTAGCCGGCCGTTATGCCTTGTAAAAGAAGGCATGCCATAATTTACTCCCGGGGGAAATTGTTTTAAATGAAAGTAAGGCAATAATAGATGCAGTAGTTACTAAGATGGTTGCTGCTATGGCTGATGCTGTTGCTGAAGAGTTTCGAGCTATAAAAGTAGGAATTATTTCTGTTTTGAAAGGTATCACCCCTGCAAATAACAAACTGCCACCCAATTCTCCCATAGCACGCGCCCAGCAAAGTGAGGCCCCTGCAACAATATCTTTAAAAGAAAGTGGTACTAGAATAGTCCAGAAAATTTGAAACTCACTTGCTCCAAGTGTTTTGGCGGTAACAACAAGTCCTGCTTCTTGAATTTCTCCAAATTTTCTTGCCGTAAAAGCGATAACAAAAGGCGCTGAAATAAAAAACTTTGCCAATATAAGCGCAAAATATGTGTAAGAAATATCGATATGAAAAGGAGAATCAGGGCCAAGCATAAGTAATAAAATAATGCCTTCGGCAATCGGAGGAAATGTCTGTGGAGCATCGATGGTCAATGTCTCAAGAAGGCTTTTCCCTATAAATTTTTTCATTGCAAACAAATAGGCAAGTGGCACACCAAACATAATCGATAAAAATGCTGTTGCAATGGCCGTTGTCAAACTGATCCAGAGCGCACTTAGTATATATGGACTAACAAACGCTCTTAGAACCTCACTGCCCATGCCAAAGGCAACAATATATTGATAGAAAAAAATAAACATGGACCAGGTAAGTAAAATAATACCCAATGCATAAAGCATCAGCATAAGTATCTGCTGTGTTATCGGCCTCATTACATACCCCTTGTTAACTCATTGCTAGATTTTTCAACTTACACTACATCTTTGAACATTTTTTTCGCAACTATTAAGACAAGATAACAAATAACTATTTTTGCGTGCCATCTTCTTGAACAAATTTATGAGGCTCACCACGCTTACCCCAATACTTTGTACCATAGTTAGTTAAGATTTGCTCACCATTTTTAATAAAGCGATTCGCAACATAACAGACATGCCAAATTCCTCCTTGTGGAATATACTTCACCTCAGCATTTGGTATAAAATCATGATTTACATACCGCATCTCATTACCCGCATCAGCTGCGTCTAGAGATGTCTTAATTGGATTCCCCTTTTGATCATGAGCCACCGGATAATCCCAAGAGTATTTGGAGGTCTTCAAATCATTAGTATTGATAATTCGTCCAGTATATTCACCAACGAACCGTCCTACTGGAATATCAGCTTCGGCAAAAACACCATACCCAATTTCAGGATTAATAAACCTAACAGTACAAGGCGCAACATAGCCCCGTGCAATTTCAGCACCATACTCCTTTTCTAGTGCCGCATTCTTTGCTGGATTATTTAAATAGCGAGATGTATGATGGGCATTTACCTGTTTTACCACAGGCTCCACAATTTCTGTATATTTTAAATAAACTACGCCCTGCTGTTTAAATAAATCTTTATTTTGCTGCCGATAGTTAGCATATGTCTGCTCCAAGGTCTTATGTTGTTTATTCTGTAACGAATAATAATACCCACTTACAACTAGAGCCATTACCACCACCGCAACCACTACATTTTTAATTCTATCGTTCATATCATCCCCTAATGAAACATTATTCATAAAACATTATAAACCAGGGCTATCTAAAGTTTCAATTAATAATAAACCATTCGACATCTAATAAGCAAAATCAGTATACTACTAGGCATGAATCGACTTGGAAAACCAATTCTTTTAACTTGCATAGCAGTATGGTGCATCCACACTACTATATTGTTACTGGTACGCTGCTACCAACCAAAACCATTGTCTATATTTAAACCACCGGCACCGATCCAAAATCTAATTGAAATTGTTTCATTACCCGCACCAAACAGCACAATCCCAAAAGTAGCCACCAAAATAGACCTCCTAGATTTA
>JAHFBM010000003.1:0-6671 GCA_023250055.1 bacterium
TGTTTAAACTATGTTATTCAAATAAGTGTCTAGAGAGCCAGTCATTGCGAGCCTTCGAAGCCTTAGCAGAGTAGGCGTGGCAATCCACTCTTTTATGTTAAGTACAAATAAGTGTTGTTTAAGCGATTTGGGCAATCTACATAATTTAGTGGATTGCCACGTCGCCAAAGAATGGCTCCTCGCAAAGACGTATGATTGAATGTTTTGATAGAAGAGAAATGCTGCTTTTGGATCGAGTTCGCGCTTTAAAGTCAGCACAAACCTATGCGTCATTGCGAATTAGAGGGGTGGAGTAATCCACTTCTCTTAAAGAAGTTAAAAAAACAAATTCAGTAATTTATCTTGGAAGAAAATAAAGATTAGTGCGCCTAGTGCTAAAAATGGTCCGAATGGTAAAAGATGGTTGGTGGGTGATCGGCGTAAGCCGATTAAGATAAGACCAGCTGTTGCGCCACTAATTGATCCAATCACTAAACTAAACCAAGCTCCAGTTAGTCCTGTGAAGGCGCCAATAGTTGCTAGTAGATCTAAGTCACCTTGACCCATACCATCCTGCTTAGCATACCAGAAAAAGAGCTTATTAATTAGCCATAAAACAAAATAACCAAAGCTGGCTCCTAGTAAAACGCTTGATAGTCGCAATGGTATAAGCGGGTAGCTGCTGTAGAATGTTAAACTGGCTATGATTGGAAGTGGGATTAAACAAAGTGTAACTAATCGCGAAATTTGCATAGTTTCTAAGTCGGTGCGAATTGTGATGATCAGTGCTGAGATAAAAATAAAATAGATCGGCCAGTAGGTTGGAATAATGTAATGGGTCATGCCAAATAGGCTTATAGCAGTTAATAGTTCAATGAGTGGGTATAGCAAAGAGATCGGCTGTTGGCAGTGGCGGCAACGACGTTTCAGCATTATCCAAGATATGATTGGTAGAAGATCGTACCAGTTGATTGCATGATGGCAGCTGGGGCAGATTGAGCGAGATTCTTTGAAAGATAAATCATGTATTAAACGATATGCAATAACATTAAGAAAAGAGCCCCAACACAAAAATAGTGGAATTAAATACCACATATTTACTCTTTCTCGGTCTCAGACTTAACGCTTTCTAACAGGGCTTCTAGTTCGCTTTGTTTAGCAAAATTATCATCATATTTAAAAACTAATTGGGGGACGCGACGACCTTTGGTATTATCTGCTAAGGCTTTACGCATGGATGGTTTATATAGTTTTAATTTTTCTAAGTATGGCTTAAATAAAGCTGATCCCTGTTCGCTAAAAAAATAAACATAGCAGATTCCCTTGTCATCAGATAGTTCTACTTTACTGATGTAAAATCCACTTAATTCGGGATGGTCGATAGTTGCTTGTTGTATCAGTTGTGAAATTTCTCTAAACAGTAGAGATTGTTTTTGATTTTTCTTAATCCAACTGGTGCGTGTATATCTGTTAATTGCCATAAAGGAAAGCCCAAGGGACTACTGGGCCAGTCCCTTGGAAACCATTTTTAGATAATTTTGTTTAATTGCACGAATTAAGCGTTTGCGACGTTTTTGAGTTGGTGATTCAAAGTAAACTACACGTTTCATATCACGAACAACGCCTTCGCGTTCGATTTTCTTTTTCAATTGTCTTAGCGAACGATCAATATTGCCACCATTAACAGATACGGCAACATTTGTTTTCTTCTTGCTCATTAAAGTGATACCACCTTCAAAACTGGTTAAAATAACTATTTTCCTAAATTATACCACTTTGAGCCGAATTTACAAGCTAGCTGCAATTGAAATTGCAACAGTTGAACTGCGGTGCGCGTTACGTTGCTTTAATGGAATTTGAGCGGCACAACCGATCTGAATTCCGCTAGATACATCATAGTTCAGGCCTAAATTTAACATGTGACTACTCCAAGGGGTCTTGGCGGCTAAAATTTCTGGGAAGAAGCCAGAGTTTGGTGTAACCAGTGTAATGTTGTCTTTGCCATGGCTGACATATAAATATTGGGCATAGAAAGAAAGATCTTCTTCAAAGTGGTATGAGTTCATGAAAGTTGATAAATACCAGGTATTGCCAGGATTAATGTTAGCAGCTGTTTTGTAGGGGTAAATCCCATTTTGATAGATGCTATTTGGAATGCGCATGTTGTTTTCGCGACGGCAGCTGTAAGTATTAACTCCCATAGCGGCGCCAATTTCAAAATTATCTTCAAAGTCTAGGCTAAATCCAGCTGCTCCGCCAATTGCATGGTGTCCACCATTACCAAATGGCATGGATAGGATTTTGTCCTGATCGACTGGCTCGCCTAGGTCAAAGGCCCCATTTACGGTTACAAATGGTGTAAATAAGGCTTTATTGTGACCCTCTAGCTTAATTGCTTTGCGCCAGAATAGTTCGCCTTTTAAATCTTCAAAACCTGACTTTTGAAAGTTAGTAGTGTCTAAGCCGATCGCGTCTGCAATTGCTTGAAACTGATCGATTAGTTGATCGTCCAATGTCTGCAGAACATAGGCCCAGTTGGACGTAGTGACTTTGTGAATACTAAATGGATTCTCAGCAGTTGTAGCAACTCCGCCTTTTAAGAAGGTCGGGGTTGTGGTATTAACAACTGTAGTACTGTTTGGATAAGTTGTGCTTGTTATGGTAGAACTAGTGTAGTTGTAGGAGACTGGGCTTTTAAAGGTCGCCGAGTTGCTAATTGAAGCGACTCCGAGCTGGACCGTGACGCCTAGGCCACAATCCAAGGCTCCAGTGGTTTGAAAGCGGGCGCCCTTTTTGCAATATTTTTCAGCAGTGGTTTGAAATCCAAAAAATTCGTTATTGGCATCTTGCAGTGGGATCATGCCTGCGATACTTTCTAGTTGGGTGGGGGTGGAGCCTTGTCCGTATTCATTAGCATTGCCGGCAGATCCAGTTATACCATATTCTAGAGCAGCGATTAATGCTGCTGGTAGTGTACCCGTACCAGGTGCGACGCTGTTGCCGAGTAGCCCTATTGCGCTTTGGCCAGTAGGTGTGGCTGTATCTAGTAGTGCCAATAGGTTCCATTTGCCTGACAAATCACCAAGTTCAGTTTTCTGTAGTCCATTGCGATCGGTCCCCTTGGAAGCCTTGCTGTAAAATGGTGTGACGCTAACTTCCAGCCCATCACCAGTGGCAGATCGTCCGTCCCTGATACGTTCTTTGCCATGATCATAAACGTATGCAAATGGTAGGGTTGTACTATTTAGTGGTGCCGGATCGGCTTTGTCTAGTGTGACATTAGTGCCTGCAATTGCGGTAAAACTAGACCAGTATAAACAAGCACTGGCTAAGTTGTATAGTAACTTCTTCATTAAAAAAATCCCCTTTTTAAAAATTTGGAGCACGTTCTGTTTATTTATAGTATTGTGCCATTAAAACGTCAACATAATCATATTGCATTTCAAGAGATATAAAAATCAGTGCAATGGATTAAAAGTTGAATAAAGGTTACAATAGTCCAGAGTTAAAAGTTTTTCAACTATCAAGAATTAAGATGAATATTTGAATGCAAAATAATTATTGTATTTACTATCAAGCTGAAGTTGAGCGCAGCAAGTGTTGGTTCATGGTTGCGATTTTGCGCAGCTTTGAAAACATTGCATTCGATCGCACGCTGGATAAGCGCGCCAGTCGGGTAGAGTTTTTTGTACCTCAGGATTGCCAAACAGAGTTTGTAGCGCTGATGCAGGCTTTAATTGAGCGTGGTGTGATTCGTAATTTACAGCAATTGCCCAATCGCCTGCAGTTAGATCAGCCCTTGTTCGACTAAATATTTTTCTGCTGCCATACCAGCTTCATATCCCCGCCCGGCAGCAATGAATAGCTGGTGTTTGGTGGAACTGGCAACATCACCGGCTGCAAATATTCCAAGCTCTTTAGTAAACACATTATTCGTTACTAAGATTTCACCTTTGTCATTGAAGGTAAGTTGTCCCTTGAACAATGTGCCATTAGGTCTCCAGCCCAGTCCAATTAGAATGCCATTGGCATTTATTTTTTGGGTAACGTTAGTTTCTTTATCTACTACTTCGATGGCAGTGACCCTTTCGCCATCACCAATAACCTGCTTTACGCTGGTATTATGCAGCACTTTTACATGAGGATCGTTGGCATAATTAATTAAAAATTGTGGACCACTTAATGCTTTGTCAGGATTTATTAGCATGATCTGTTGGGTGTGTTTGAGCATCAAGCCTAACTCTCTTAAGGCACTATATCCGCCCCCAACGATTACAACCGGTTGGTTTTCAAATAAGTAGCCATCGCATTGGGCGCAAACAATAATACCTTTGCCAAAGTATTTTTTCTCGCCAGGGCAGTTTAGTTTGACCGGTTCGGATCCAGTGGCAATAATTATCGTGTGGGCCAAAAATTTTTCTTTTTTAGTGTAGACAACATATGGCTTTTGTTTGAAATCTACCCTAGTAACAGTATCCTCTATGATTTGAGCACCTAGCTTTTTAGCATGCTCCTGAATATTGCCGACTAGTTCAGCTCCATTGATATTAGGCATTCCGGGCCAATTTTTGATATCGCCAGCTTTGAGGGGTTGCCCACCTGGCGATGATCCTTCAATGACCAGGGGGGTTAACTTGCCATTGGCAGTGCAAACTGCCGCGGAATAGGCGGCTGGTCCGCCACCGATAATAATGACGTTATGAATAGTTTCTCCGTAGATTTGGCTGCTTAGGCCTAGAAATATAACAATTAATTTGTTAAATTGCATAATGCACCCCTTCTTAGAACGTCCATTTAAAAATATTAATCCATTTTATAATTTCTATCTGTCAATAATCTTAGGGGGTATGGGAGTATGGAGGCAAGGCTTTGAAGGTTAAGGCGGGTCAATGTTCTGAATTTATGTGCATTTCATCCTAAATACTAAACCGATTCTTTAGATTCAAGGGGGTTTTGTGTTAGATTAAATTAAAACAAGCTAATTATTACTATTATTTGGAAGGGTTAGGATATGAATATTAAGAAATTTTTAATATTATCGGCGTTGGGGTTGGGCACTGCCGGCTTATATGCTGGGGATTGTCTTAGTGATATTGTGAAGTGGCATATTCGGGCTCGTTCTGATGAGATATGGGAAAAAGAATATCCAGGGCCGATGTCATGTCTCCCTGGGCATAATCCAAGAATTAAGCAACAAGAGAAATATATAGAATATTTTACTAAGCGCTGTACTGAAAAAGGGCGCTCTATTGGAACAAAGGAAGAGTTTGAAGAAATATTTGGAGATGAAATGCCGGGGGGTAGGAAAATTCTTCATCCTCCAACTGCTCTGGTTGTTCATCCCTGGCAGAGAATGGAAGATACTAAGAGTGCAGAGGTCGTAGTCGCCCCAGTTATAGCAGGAGAGTTTGCAGGGTGGAGTGAGGGTGACTTTATTGATGCGTTAACTAGAGCTTCTAGTGCAAATGATATGGAGCGTGTAAGGAGAATTAGGAACGCATATATTGCGAAGTCTACGAAGTTATAAAAAAAGAAGGTGAATTATGAATATTAAGAAATTTTTAATATTATCGACGTTGGGGTTGGGCACTGCTTCTCTGGGGGCGATGGATGGGTTTTCGGAGGATCATATTCGCAGGTGGGCTAGTAAGGTATATAATGAAATATATGATCGCAACGTTCGAGCACAGTCATGTCCACCAGGCAGTGTAAATCCACGAGTAGCCCTTGAAGATGCATATATACGCTATTTTAGTGACAAGTATAAAAAACGTCCAGGGTCTTTTGCGAAATACGGGGAGCGTGGCGACATTTCCCTTGATAATCTACCGGACGCAGTAAATATGATTTTAGAAATGAGAGAGATTCTTGGCAGGGCTGAAAAGCATCGTGCTAGGGTTGTGTTAGATGGTAAATATAGCAACTTCTTACATCCTTGGGAAGACACTAAGAGTGCTTAAGCGTTGAAGCGGGAGTGGTTTGGCTATGAAGGTTAAATTGGGATTATGCGCAGCTGATTTGCAGGTGATGGATGGTCATGTATCGGGTTGTTTAAAAGTGGGGTGCTTGGCTTATAAAATTTATAATAATCCTGCAACAGGTATGACTTTGGAGGCTTCTGATCTTGGGCAATGGTATATGGTTTTTAGAGATGAGTGTGTACGTGTGTTTAGGACTTTAAGTGGCGCAGATAAACTAGAGTTTTACAAAAGAATGCAGAATATCATTGCTAGTGGAGAAGTTTTTAATTTGCAGTCATACGAGTCTATTAACGATTTAATTGGTAGGCTGAAGCCCGTATCAAAGTCATAGATGCGCGAGTTTAAGCAGCTCCTTTAGTCTCAACTTACTGGTTTCACTCCCTAGTAATTCAATTAACTCGTGTATTCCAAGGCCATGACTTTGTCCAGTGAGGCCAGTTCTAAGAACTGGAAACAGTTCTTGGAGTGGGATTTGGGCTGCTTTGGCAGTAGACTTAACTTGCTCTAGAAACTGATTGGCCGATTCAAATTCCACACTTTGATCTATAATTTTTAAAATTTGAGGTAGATGTGTGATGTTGCTTAAATCTACTAAATCCCAATTAATTGGTGTGAAATAGAACTTCATAAGACTTGGTGCATCTGCTAATGTGATTAAGTCAGTTTGAATTAGTTTGACCAAACTTTTGAACTTATCACTTGGCATAGCAT
>JAHFBM010000003.1:6681-31425 GCA_023250055.1 bacterium
ATAGTAAATCTAAATTATAGTTGGCAATCCATTTATGATTTACCCATCTGAGCTTTTCGACATCATACTTAATTTGACCGGTTGCTGAGATGTGCTCAAAGTTAATGGCTTTTGCCAGCTCATCTAAATTCATGATTTCTTGTTCAAAAGAGCTACCAATGATTGCTAAATAGTTGTTGATCGCCTCAGGTAGGAATCCAGTTTTTTGTAGGTCATTTAAGCTGAAACCAAAGTCACGTTTAGAAAGCTTTTTGCCATTGGTGCCGCACATGATTGGAAGGTGCCAATAAGTTGGGTGGGCTGCTTTAAATGCATCAAACATGACAAGCTGGCCAACCGTGTTGGTGAGATGATCCTCGCCTCTGAAAATATGCGTAACCTTCATGTCAATATCATCAATTACATTGGCAAAAATAAAGGTAAAGCTGCCATCAGACCTTGTTAATGGATAGTCCGAGAAGTTTTTAAGTTCAAAGTGAATTGAACCGCGGGCCAAATCGTTTAAAGTTACACTTTGATTGCAGGTAACTTTTAGTCGCCAAATGAAAGGCATTTGCCGATTTAGATTTTCGGTTATTTGTATGTCACTAATTGTACGGCAGGTCTGATCATATCTAGGGGGTGTTTTGAGTGCAATTTGACGATCGCGTTTGCGGTTAAGCTCGACTTCGGTACAGAAACAGCGATAAATTTTATCGGTTGATTTTAATTGATCTAGGGCTGCTTGATAGATAGTATGGCGTTGACTTTGAAAGTAGTTGTTTAATTCACCATTGCCAGTAGGGCCTTCATCATAATGTAGTCCAAGCCATTTCAGATCGGCTAAAATCTGCTTAGCTCCAGGATCAAAATTACGATCTGCATCAGTGTCTTCTATTCTTAGAATAAATTTGCCATGATATTGTTTGGCAAATAAATAATTAAATAAAGCGGTTCTGACATTGCCAATGTGCATAATGCCAGTTGGAGCTGGCGCGAAGCGCACTCGAATCATTTTTGTCCTTTATACTATCTTAATCTGATAGTATTGATTTTACCTGGCAATTTGATTAAGTCTAGTAAGTTAAAATTTTCTAAAAAAAGAGGAGCGAGTAGATCAAATGAGCCGTTGTTTAAGAATTGCAATTTGTGCAGTCGGTTGGAAATCTAAATGGGAAGATTCGATCGCAAAATATGCTAATAAGTTTGAAATCGAAGGCGTTCTGCAAAAGCATGATGATGGGGTAGTTCGGATAACAGCCTGTGGGGAAGAAAATCAGTTAGAAGATTTTTTAGATGAGCTGTATGAGCTATTTTCTGAGTCAGATAGCTATGTGGAAGAGATGGAGCCATTTGTAAAGGATCGGGACTATCGCGGGATCTTTCGGGTGCTGTAGCGCTAAAGTTGCATCTATGTTATAATAAGTTGCATAATGTTTTATATTAAAGCACTTTTGGGGCTTGTTGTATTTGTCTCTGCTCATTTAATTAACTGTGAATTAGATCCGAAGCTGTTGTCCAGAATTGATCTAATCTTTGCTAAATCCAAGATTTTGACAGATTTGACTTTTGAATCTGATAATCAATTTGATATGCTTGAATTTTCATATCTGGTTGATTTGCCTGTGCAAACTAGAATTACATCAGCTATGGTTAAAAATGCCTGCTTTTACTTAGAGCAGACTAAGCAGTTCTCCGGGTTAAATTTGCAAATTAAGTCTGATGGTGTTGATAGTTGCAAGTTACATTTTCAATTAGCAGGACAGCTCCGATTAGCCAAAATAGAGGTAGCGGGAATTGTTTCTGGTCGAAATTGGTATCGGCGAATCTATGGATTGCGATATGGAGATAGGTTTAGTTTTGCGCACCATCGACATGCAATCTCCAGATTAGTGCAAGAGCTTAAGTCAGTTGGGTGTCTTAATGCCAAAGTTGTTGATCGAGTTGTGGTAGATCCGCAAACCAAGCTGGTAACTGTGAGGCTTAAAATTTCGCCAGGGCTGCAGCATTTGATTACCAAGGTTAGTATACAGTTTAATGATTCGGTCTTAGATCAGGGTTTGGTTAAGAAGCTTAATTTTTTGTTACGACGATCTTTGCTTAATCAGCACAATACGCAACTACTTCTAAATCAGAAAATTCGCAAATTCAAACAATATCTAGATGAGCATGGTTATCCATTTGCACTAGTTAAATTGGAAACATTTAAATCTAAGGCTGGTCAAATTGCATTAAGTTTTCAAGTAGATTTGGGGCAAAAGCATCAGTATCAATTTTTTGGCAATAATCAGTTGAGCAGCACTCAGTTGCTGGACTATTTGAGCAAGCAGGGTCGGCAACATTGGTGCTTGCCATTAGAGTATATTTTGCATGATTTGCGAGACTACTATCAGCAACGAGGATTTACTGGGGTGCAGGTTACGGGGCAAAAAATTGCTGTTGGTTGTGAAATTAAAATTAAAGAGGGGCAGCGGGCTCAAATCAAAAAAATTAACTTAATTGGGATTAATAAGTTTAGTGTCCGTTGGCTAATAGTTAGATTTTTTAAAAGGGTTTTATTCCAAAGGTACTATGATCAGCAAACACTGAATCGATCATTAGTTGGCTTGAAGAACTGGTATCATGCATTAGGCTATTGGGATTTTAGGGTGGAGCAGATTCGTTTGGTGCCATTGGATCTAAATTTGGAATCTAACCAGCAATATCTTTTAGAGTTAACTGTGCATGAGGGAGAGCCAGAAAATGTTAATTTGGAGCCAAAAGTAGAGCCAGTTTTATCGCAGCCAGTTTTTGGCAAAACGGTTCGTCGTGGTAATGGCCAGTTTAGGTTTTGTCAGCTGTACCGAGTGTTGCCATATCAGGCTGGTATGTCTTGGGATAAGTCGGCGCTGCAAGTGGCAACGAGTCGTTTAAAGAGCCTAGACTCTTTTGATCATATCCGCTTAATCCCTAGTCGTGAAATAGACTTTGTGGGTCAGCGGCCAGTGGTAATGCATTTAAATCAATCTCATAACTTTGAAATGCGAACTCGTCTGGGTTTTCAAAAAGTTAGTCGAAACTTGGTGTTTAAAACTGGTGCTACCTATAAAATAGGTTCTTCGCTGATTTATAGGAATATGCATCAGGTTGGTGATCAGGTTCGTTTGGATTTTGATTTTACTCGTTTCTATCGCAGCTCAGTTTTGGCTTATCAGCGGCCAGTATTTTGGTATAGGCCCTTGATTTTAACAACCAAGGTTTATGACAATAAGTATGATCAGCCACTTGTACCTGGCAGCAAAGAGCGCCTGTATAATGCTTATCAATCCGGTTTGAAGACAAGCTTGTCTTATCAGGATGGGACGCTGGATATGGGCGCTAATTTTGGATTTGAATCAGTTAAAATTGACGAACTGTCCCAGTTATATGCAGCTGCGATTGATTTTAATAGTGATTTGGTCGATCGTAGGGTGCCATTTTTATTGTTTGAGCCAACTTGCTTGATTGACCGAGTCGATAATAGGATTAATCCTTGTCGGGGAACATTTGCAATGGTGTCATTCAAAAGTATGGTCGCCTTAAATAGGACTAATAGTTATTTTTGTAAAGCTCTATTTGAGCAAGCTTTTTTCCATCCACTTTTTGAACACTCAGTGATTGCGGCTCGTTTTCGGATTGGTCATATTTTTACGAATAAATTTGCTTCAGTGATGCCAATTGAACGCTTTTATTTGGGAGGTGCAAGTTCCCTGCGAAGTTTTGAAACTGACTTTGCGCCCCCTTCGGGACTGATTAAGACCTCGAAGGGTGAAGATTTGCTAGTGCCGCAGGGCGGTAAATCAATGTTTAATTTTAATTTAGAGCTGCGTGTGCCAATTTATCATAGTTTTGGGATAGTTCTTTTTCAGGACTTGGGCACGCTGTTTAAGCATCAAATTAATTCGGGTGGCGAGCTGTTAACGGCTACGGGGGTTGGCTTGCGCTATCAAACTCCAGTAGGCCCATTGCGGTTTGATATTGGTTGGCGACCGCGAAGATTTGTCGCAGATCGCAACTTTGCTTGGTTCTTAACAATTGGCCAGGCTTTTTAGGGTCGAGTTTTGATTTTTAACGCTCGCAAAGACGCATGATTTAATGTTTTGGTAGAAGAGAAATGGTTCTCTTAGGTCGAACGCATTTTAGGCCTTGACAGCCTTGCATTTGTTGCACTTTGGTGTTAAAATTCAATGTATTACTTTAATAATGTTTAATTAACCCCGGGGGGTGTGTTACCATGAATAAAAGGATAATTGGATTAGGCGTGTGTCTGATGAGTATAATGGCTCTTTCAGAAGCAGCGGTTGATAACTATTCAGTTGGTGAAAGGTTGTTTGAAGCCATACATCAAGGAAACGTAGCCGTGGTCGAGGGGCTTATCTCATCGGGGGTAAATCTTGATAATGTCACTTATATGGAATGGTCGATTGCGCCATTACAATTATCTGCTTATGCAGCTTTGTCAGGGGATGAGAACAGATTGAAGATATTGCAAATTATTCTAAATAATAAGGCTGTGGATGTTAATAGTCTTGGTCAAGATGGGTTTACAGCGTTGTATATTGCAGCATCTAATGGTCGGGCTGATGCAGTTCAAATTCTATTAAATCATTCGCAAATCAAAGTTGGCAAAATTGAATTGACTGCAATTCGCGAACTGTATAAAAGGGGCCTTATTCCAGAAAGAACCTTGTCATTGGCAAAGTATCGGGCATCACTTCTAGATCGAATCAAATCTAAATTTAGTAAGCATGAGTCACGATATTGCTATTCGAGTGGTGAATGTCGTACTTGTTCGTGTTAGTTAGGCAGGTTTGCTGGCTTATTTTATCAGTATAAGACTTTAAGGGCCCAGAATATTCTGGGCCCTATATTTGTGGATACTTTTAGATTATGGTTTTGTCATGCTTGAAAAAAGTTGTAAGGTTGCAACAAGCTTTGATGCGGTCGACTAAGTTGGATCGATTGAAAGCTAAGATCTGCGGTTAATCTTTGTCTGTTCGCTTCATTTTTGATTTATTTCCAAAAAACGTTATATTAAATCTTATTCAATTAGGGTATTTTTCACAAAATCATTAGACTTAGATAGGGTGACTAATGAATCACGATCAGAACCAACAACCAGGATGTCACGACTGCCTAGATCAACGTCACTTAGTAGTAGATGAACTGATTTGCCATTTTCCATATGCGGTATTCTCGGTTGCAATTGGCTTGCTAGCTTTAACAGTTTTAAATTTCTTTGCTAGTTGTAGTACTACCCCAGAGGGTATTAATGCGCTGTGGTTTCATATGTTTCATAACTTCCACTTCGTACATATTGTTTTTGCATCTGCTGGAGTAATGATCACCTATTCCAAGTTTAGTCGAAATTGGCCGCGCGGATTGGTAGTTGGTTTTTTCTCGGCATCAATTTTTTGCGTAATGTCAGATATTTTGATGCCATATGTTGGAGCAACCTTGCTGGGAATTCCAATGACGCTGCATATTTGCTTTTTGGGTGAGCTGAGCAATATTTTGCCGTTTTTATTTATTGGACTATTGACGGGAGTACTAATTAGTCGGCATCACCAAGAGAACAACTACTCCATGGGGTTGTGGTCCCATTTTACGCATATATTCATTAGCTCATTGGCATCTGCTTTTTATATGGTTTCGCATGGGTTTTATGATTGGAATCATCAAATTGGCTTAGTATTTCTTTTGTTGATTTTTGCGGTGGTAATTCCGTGTACTCTATCTGATGTGGTTGTTCCAATTTTGTTCGCTAAGGCAGATTCCAAAAAATGAGAGATATTAGATTAGTTAATGTAAGCAAGGCCTTTGGCAAAGAGGCCATTCTGAATAATTACAATTTGACGGTACCAGCAGGTAACTTCTTTGTGCTATTGGGGCCAAGTGGTTGTGGTAAAACAACTATTTTGCGTTTGATTGCTGGTTTTGAAAAGGCTGATCGCGGGAAGATTTTTTTAGGGGAGCAGGATATTTCGGATCTTGCACCTAACGAGCGCAATATTAATACAGTGTTTCAAAATTACGCCTTGTTCCCGCATTTAAATGTCTTTGATAATATTGCTTATGGTTTAAAGGTCAAGCGAGTTGACCAGGATGAGATTGCAGAGCGAGTTATTAAAGTATTAAGTACTGTGCATCTAGAAAAGCAAACTTATAAAACAATTGATCAATTGTCTGGTGGGCAGCAGCAGCGCGTGGCGCTAGCGCGGGCGATTATTAATGAACCAGATGTGTTGCTATTAGATGAGCCTTTAGCAGCATTAGACCTGAAGTTGCGGGAAAAGGTGCTAGTTGAATTAATCGAGTTACAGGAAAAACTAAAAACAACTTTTATTTATATTACGCATGATCAGGATGAGGCCTTGGTGGTTGCTGATAAAATGGCTATCATGAACTATCAAGGTCAGATTGAGCAAATTGGTGGTCCAGATGAAATTTATGATCGGCCGAGAACAGCTTTTGTAGCTAATTTTGTGGGTCAGACCAACTTGCTAAAGGGTACATTGGTGATGACGGATAATTGGATCGTGCAGTTGGATCGATTGGGGTTGGCAATGCCGGCGTTGGAAAGTTGGATTAAGCCGGAAGTGCAGGGGCATAAGTTAAAGTTTAGTTTGCGACCGGAGAAGATTATAATTCAGCGTGAGCAGGTGAACTTGCAGGGTTATGAAAATTACATTGCTGGACAGGTGGTGTCGGTAATATATCATGGCAAATCTACTATATATCGCGTGCAAGTTGGTATGGATTTGATCTTGCAGGTCTTTGAACAGAGTCGTAGTAATTTAGAAGAATTTTTCGTTGGTGATAGCCTGTGGCTGTGCTGGCGATCTAAGGATGTCGTCTTGCTGCAAGACTAAGAAAGGAGCTGCTATGGCTAAGTTTAAAGCACAAATGACAAGTCACGCAACTTTCTTTTCTGTAGTTCCTGGGTTGCTATGGCAAATTGGATTTCTCTGTTTGCCATTACTGTTTATGGTTGGATTGAGCTTTGTTGATTTTAATGATTTGGGGGTTGCCCTTACCTTAGATCATTATCGAGCAGTTTTAAATCAGGTTCATTTAATTGTTATTTTACGATCACTTGCAACTTCGTTACTTGTAGCATCGATCTGCATGCTTGTTTCTTATCCGGTCGCATATTTGATTGCTTTGCGTTTGTCTTCTTATTGGAAAAATATCTGTCTATTCTTTTTAACGTTACCATTCTGGATTAATTTCTTGCTACAAATCTATGCCTGGTATTTCATTTTAGAGCGAAATGGACTTGTGAATAGCTTATTGCAGAAAATTGGTTTAATACCTGAACCTCTGTATTTGATGGATAATCAGTTTGCGATTTTACTGGTTATGGTGCATTGTTATTTGCCATTTATGATTTTGCCGATTTATAGTGGAATGGCCAAATTTAATACTAGATTAATTGAAGCGTCATATGATTTAGGGGCAAGTTCAACTTATACCTTTTGGCATGTGACATTGCCTTTAACGGTTTCGGGTGTAAAAACCGGTTTTATGTTAATTTTGGTAATTACATTTGGGGAATTTACAATTCCGATTCTGATGGGCGGTGGGAAGCGCCTGTTTGTTGGTACAATGATTTCTGATTATATCTTTATGGCTCGGAATATGTCGCAAGGTGCAGCTTTTATGTGCTTTAGTGGAATGGTTTTGTGTTTGACAATTGGTGTGATTTATAAGTTGTTTAATCGCTTAGTGCCTGTGCGGGGTGGACATGAATCAGAGTAAACGTTGGAAAATATCTAATTGGGTTGGGCCACTTTTTACCGGATTGGTGTATGGTTTTTTATATTTGCCGATTTCTATTTTGGTGATGTTTTCTTTTAATGATTCTACCATGACCTATAAGTGGCGGGGCTTTACCTTAGATTGGTATTATGAGTTATTTCAAAGCAGTGAAATTTGGACAGTTTTAAAAAACTCGCTGATTGTTGCATCCGCTTCGGTGATTTTAAGTTTAGTGATGGGCTGCTTTTTGGTATGGGGCCTAAGTCGCAAGTTTAAATCTATTTTGCCGCTATTTTATATTACGGTAATGATTCCAGATGTAGTGGTGGCAGTCGGGTTGCTGAGCTTTTTTACACTAATATTTGTGCCATTAGGACTTACAACTTTGGTTGCGGGTCATACCTTGATTGGCCTTGGTTTTGTTGTGCCAATTATTTATAATCGATTTATGGAAATTGATCAGCGTTTAATTGAAGCTTCATTAGATTTGGGGGCAACTTATTGGCAAACCTTTTTTAAAATTGTTCTGCCACTCCTTAAACCGGCTTTAATCGCATCTGGCCTTTTGGTTTTTATTATGTCATTGGATGATTTTTTAATTGCTTTTTTCTGTGCATCAGCTGATTCTCAGACTTTATCATTATACATTTTTTCAATGGTTAGAGCCGGATTGTCGCCACTGGTGAATGCTTTGTCTACATTCTTATTATTGATAAGTGCTTTATTTGTGTGGCTATTCTCTATTATTCTCAAGAAGCGTGAGGCTGGAGTAGTACAACATGATTAGCAAGCTTTTTAACATGGCGTATACAGTGCGAGCATTAATAATTCTATTTTGGTCAGGTCTGATTTTGGGATTTCTTTATCTGCCGCATGCGGTTCGTCAAATCTCCAAACAGCAAAGTATTGATGTGTTTACTTGGGTTAATATGCTAGATGAGCAGAGTGTGCTTGAGTTTGAGGCCCAAACTGGTATCAAGGTTAATTTGAGCTACTATGACAATAATGAAGAGCTATTGATGAAGTTGCGGATTTCCAAGGGCTGTGGCTATGATATGTTAATTGCTACAGATTATGGAATTAAAGATTTAATTAAATTTGACTTGGTTCAGCCAATTGATCGTTCTAAGTTGAATTTTTGGTCAGACTTGGAGCCAATGATTTTAGATAAGTCCTATGATCTGGGTAATAAGTATACGATTCCTTATTTTTGGGATATCTATGGGATAGGTCTTAATTTAGAAAGTTTTGGTGGTGTGTTGCCAGCGGCTAGTTGGAAGTTGGCATTTGAGCCACCGATTTCAAATCCTAAAATTGCCATGGTAGATGACTGCTTAGAAGCTAGTTTGATAGCAGCACAATATTTATTTGGTGATAGCGTGAATTTGACCTCGGAGCAGTTGCTAAGGGTTAAACATCTTTTAATTAAGCAGAAACCGCTCTGTGAGGCTTATACTGATTTGCGCGGTGATTATTTCTTAGTTTCAGGAACGTCATCTGTTGTGGTTAGCCAGCGAGCTTATATTTATAAAGCGATGCAAGAAGATTCGCGGGTGCGCTTTGTAATTCCGCAAGAAGGTAGTTTTGTGATTATTGATAATTTTTTGTTAACGAAGTCTTGTGTTAAATCAGATTTAGTTTATCAGTTTATTAATTTTATTTATCAGAAAAAGATTGTTGAGCGATCAATTGATAGTTTGCAGAATTTGTCGATGCGCAAAGATGTTTTGCAAGAAATGAATTTGGACTATCTGGGTGGCTATGAAAAGCTAATGGATCCTGAGCTGTTCCATAAAATGGCTTTTTTTGAAACAACTGCAACTAAGGCACAGTTAAGTAGCCTTTGGATGGAAGTTAAAGCAAGTTAATAAAATTAGGAAATTCATGTCGATTAAAAAATTTTATGTTACAACGCCAATTTATTATGTGACTGCTAAGCCGCATTTAGGATCGCTATATTCAACTGTTTTGGCAGATGTTTCCGCCCGCTTTTATCAATTGAGGGGCGCTCAGACTTGTCTTGCGACTGGAACTGACGAGCATGGTCAAAAGGTTGCGCAAGCAGCTGATCTGGTCGGAATGCAGCCTCAAGCTTTTGTGGACCAATTTATTGAACAGTATCAACAAACTTGGAAGAATTATCATATTCAATATGATCGCTTTGTTCGAACTACAGATGTTAGCCATGTACAGGCTGTGCAGAAATGGTTACAAAATTTGATTGATCAGGGTGATATTTATAAGGCTACTTATCAGGGCTGGTATTGCACGCCATGTGAAACCTTTGTAACTGAAAAAGATCAGATAGTTGGACAAGACCAGATTAACTGCCCAACTTGTCAGCGAGCAACTAGTTTGGTTTCAGAAGAGGCCTATTTTTTTAAGCTTTCAACTTATCAAGATCGACTGTTGGCTTTTTTTGAAGCGCATCCAAATTTTATTTTACCACGAGAGCGTCAAGCAGAAGTAATTAATTTTGTGCAGTCGGGGTTGAAGGATTTGTGTATTTCGCGTAGTACGATTAGTTGGGGGATTCCTTTCCCGGGTGATGATAAACATGTTACATATGTGTGGGCTGATGCTTTAAATAATTATATTACAGCAGTTGGCTATGGCGACGAGCTTCGATCTGCTGAATTTGCACAATGGTGGCCGGCTGATCTGCAAGTGATGGGCAAGGACATTGTTCGCTTTCACGCCATTTATTGGCCAGCCTTTTTGATGGCCTCGGGATTACCCTTGCCAAAGCATTTATTGGTACATGGTTGGATTAAGGTTGGTGACCAGAAAATGTCCAAATCTTTGGGTAATGTGGTTGATCCACAACAACTGCTCCAAGATTACGGCGCAGAGCCAGTGCGATATTATTTAGTCAGTCAAATTGCCGTGACACATGATTCTAACTTTAGTATTAATGCTTTGCGGGAATGCATCTCAGCTGACTTGGCAAATAATTTAGGTAATTTATTAAGTCGTTCGGTGAGCTTGTCACTTAAAAATGGTTTAGTATCACCGGTTCAGCCGGATCAGTTAATTTTAGCTTCTCAACAACTTCTGGACTTAATTTCAACTACCACTCAAGCAGTGATTGAGTTAATGGAGAGCTGTAGCTATCATTTAGCCGTTGCTGAGATAAATAAGTTGCTTTCGAGGACCAATGCTTATTTTCATGAGCAGGAGCCTTGGAAAATTGTTAAAGTAGAGCCAGCATTGTTTAATGAAGTAATCTGGGTGACTATGACCGTTCTAGAAGCCTCAAGCTATTTGCTTCAGCCAATTTTGCCAGAAAAAATGATTGAATTGCGGGCGCGGATTGGTGGGAAAATTCCTACAACTGGCGATGTGTTAGGGGGATTTTTAAATGGGTTTTATTCTTTCCCGTCATCGCAAACCCCTGAAAAATTTAAATTACAAGCCGGAGAGGCGCTTTTTATGAAATATGATAAATTACCAGAAGAAGTTGCACCAGCTGAGGTTGTGCTAGAAGAAACCAGCTGGATTGAAATTGATCAGTTTGCTCAAGTTGAATTGTTAGTAGGTACTATTGAAACGTGTGAGCCGGTCGCAAAATCAGATAAACTTTTACGCATGGAGGTTGATTTTGGTCTGCGTGGGCGCAACCAGGTGCTTTCCGGTGTACAAAAATTCTTTGCTCCAGAGCAGCTAATTGGTCAGCAAGGGGTTTTTGTTTTTAATCTGAAACCACGCAAAATGATGGGGTTAGAATCGCAGGGGATGATGCTGACGGTAGATGATGGTCAGGATGGCTTGAAGCGTGTGACGGTTTCTGGATTAGTACCGAATGGGACTAAATTAAGGTAGTAATTATAGCATGGGTTAAACTTAACCCATGCTGTTTATGATTTTAGTTGTGAATGCGTAATCTCATAGCCAAATTGGCATCGACTAGTTCAGTTGATGTTTTTTCGGAAGATGAAATTGTTATAGTTGTAGCATTATCATTGGGTTTATCTATTTTAAAACCTTTGCCAATCTTGATACTTGTGGTTCGACGTATACTGGGTGTTTCGTCTAGGTCTAGATTTATGCGTTCGCCCTGGCGTAACATAAAGGAAGCCTTAAGCAGGCCTTCATGGGTTAAAAAGCAAATTGGCATGTCAGTGCTGCCGTAGTTTTCAAATACAACTCCAAGTGACTGCGAAATGAAGCCAGTAGCGATTAATAAGCTTATTTTTTTAAGATTAAACATGTTTTTATCCTCCAATATGTTTATATCTTAAGCCTATTTATAAATTTCTATTTGTCAAATGGCACTTAGAGGAGTCTAAGCCTTGGATTTATACTTACAAGTTTTGATTGGGCAAGAGACTGCAACACTGTTTTTAAGTTGTTTTTGCGCCAAATAGGGATGCTTGCACTCCGGGCAGGGTTTTTTGAGAATGTCGCCAAATACTGCAAAATTGCATTTTGGATAATTAGCGCACCCCCAAAACTCTCCACCAACCCAGCGGCGCTTAGTTAGCTCACCTTGGCAGGCGGTGCATTTTACGTCAGCTTTTTCCTGTTGGATATATTTACATTCTGGATAGCCGGAGCATGAGATGAATTTACCGTATTTGCCAGCCATTTCACGTAACTGATGCTTGTTGCATTGTGGACAAACCTGTTCTAATAGAACAGGCTCGGCAGTTTTTTTTAGCTCGATTTCACCTTGCTCGTTGCGAGTGAAGTTGCTAGTAAATTTACAGTCAGGGTAGTTGGAGCAGCCTAAAAACTCTCCAGATTTACCGAATTTAATCGCTAAATTATGCGCTTGGCATTCTGGGCAAATCATTTCAATTTCACGGCTTTGTGGTCGATCGCTAGCTGCAAATTTATTTAAATCTTCTTCAAAGTTACTATAAAACTCTTTTAACAGTTGATCACGCTCAAGCTCACCTTGTGAGATTTTATCTAAGTCTTCTTCCATATGGGCTGTGAACTTGGTATCCATGATTTTAGGTAAGTTCTCAACTAGTAAATTAGTTACTGCAAAGCCTAGCTCTGTTGGAATAAAACGCTTTTTATCATCAAGCTCAGTATAAGCACGGGCCTGAATTGTGCTTAAAATGGTGGCATAGGTGCTGGGTCGGCCGATTCCAACAGTTTTCATTTCTTTAACTAAGCTGGCTTCAGTATATCTGGGTGGGGCTTGAGTGAAATGTTGTTTGGGAACTAATTTATTTAGAGCGACAGGGTCCTTGGCAACTAGGCCTTGAGGTAATTTAATGACTTTTTGATCGTCATCCTCATCGTCTTGATAAATCTTTAAAAATCCATCAAATAGCAGCGTTGATCCGACAACTTTAAATGTAAATCTACCACCAATGAGTGTAACAGTGCGCTGAGCATACTGGGCGGGCTTCATTTGGCAAGCTACAAATCTTTTCCAGATTAGCTCATAGAGTTTAGCGGCATCCTTTGGTAGATATTTTATAATTTGATCTGGTGTGAAGTTCACATCAATTGGACGAATTGCCTCATGGGCATCTTGGGTAGCCGTGGCGCTTTTTTTACTATATGAGTTTGGACTGCTAGGTAGATACTTGTCACCCAGGTTAGCTTTGATATAGGTGCGAGCTTGCTGGACCGCAGAGTCGGCAATTCGTAAAGAGTCGGTACGCATGTAAGTGATCAAGGCAACTGGCGAGCTAGGATCGGTTAATGGTAGGCCTTCGTATAGCTTTTGGGCAAGTTGCATAGTTTTCTGGACTGAAAAACCTAGTTGATTATAAGCAGCTTGCTGCAAGCTACTAGTTTCAAAGGGTGCAATTGGATTTTTGATTCTAGTTTTGTCTTGAATCGTGTCAATTTGATAATTGGCAGATTTGATTTCACTGGTAAGCGCTTCAGTATCAACTTGGTTATTTAATTTAAATTTTTTATTGTCAATGAGGGACAGGGTTGCTGTGAACTTGTTTTTTTGATGTGTAAATTCACCATCTACACTCCAGTACTCTTCAGGTTTGAATTGGCGAACTTCTACTTCACGGTCGCAAATTAATCTTAAAGCGACTGATTGTACTCGTCCGGCTGACAAACCGCGAGCAATTTTACGCCATAATACCGGTGAGACCTCGTAGCCTACCCAGCGATCTAACACTCTACGGGCTTGTTGAGCCGCTACCTTTTGTAAATCAACATGAGCTGGATGATTAATTGCCTCCAGAATGGCCCGTTCAGTGATTTCATTAAAGGTAATTCTATGAATCTTGTCACTTGGAACAACTTTAGCGATCTCTTCGCCAATGTGCCAGGCAATAATTTCTCCTTCACGGTCGGGATCGGGCGCTAAGAAGACTGCATCGCAACCTTTGGCGCCTTTAACAATGTCATTGATGACTTTGGCTTTGTCTTCCATTGTGATGTAGTCTAGGTCAAAGGTTTTAGTTTTCTCATTGAATTTAACTCCTAGGCTTTTGGCAGGCAGATCTTTGATATGTCCAATAGTGGACATAATTTTAAAATCTTTTCCCAAAAATTTGGAAATTGTTTTAATCTTAGCTGGAGACTCTACGATGAGTAATTTCTTCATAATTTTTGTGTCAAAAGTCCTTGTTTAGAGGTTAAATTTCTAGGTTTTATTAGGTATAACTCATTTCATGATAAATGAATTATTTTCTAAAAGTCAAACAAAAGAATAAAAAAAAAGCGGTTAGCGCCAAATTGGATGCTACTTAAAAATAGAATTTTTTAAGTAGCGATTTATGCTGCATTTTATAAAATAATAATAAAATAATGAGAATGTATGATGAATTATATTTTTATTTTAGCTTATCCGGATATTTTTATTTGCCTAGCCCTTTTATTATTACTATTGGGCGGGTACCGTTGGTTTAAATGGCGTTCATTTAATTATCATAGCGCTTTAACTGGCTGGATGATCGATCAAGGGCTTGCTTTTAAGTCTTCTTTAAGCAAACTGGTTTTGTTTGGATTGCGTTTAACGAGCTTGTTGTTATTAGCGTTTAGCTTGGCTCGGCCACAATTAGTTGACCCGCGATCGCGGGCTTTGGTTAAAGGAATTGATATTATTTTGGCATTAGATGTTTCTAGCAGTATGAATATGTTTGATGATTTGACTAATCCAAAAGCGCGAATTGAGATTGCCAAGCAGGAGGCTTTGAGCTTCATATCTGAGCGGGATAGTGACTTGATCGGTTTGGTTTTATTTGCTCGATATGCTGTTTCTCAGTGTCCTTTGATTACGGACAAGGCGATTTTGGAAAATTTAATTAAGGGTATGCAGGTTGGAATGATTGATGCGTCGGGTACAATGTTGGGGATGGGATTGCTAACAGCTGTAAATCGATTAAAGCATTCTGATGCAAAGAATAAATTAATTATTTTACTAACTGATGGCCAATCTTCACCAGGTGATGCCAATTGGCGTGTAGCTGCTGAAATTGCTAAAAAATTGGATATTAAGATTTATACGATGGGGATTGGGTCTATGTCAGGAGGGTATTTGGAGCATCCACTATTTGGGGTCATTCAAGATCCAAACAATATTTATAATCCGGATTTGTTAAAAGAGATTGCTAGCAGTACGGGTGGAGTTTTTTTTCAGGCCCAAGACCAAGCTGAAATGCGAGTAGCATATGAACAAATCAATCGATTGGAAAAAATTGATCGTCAAGCGCCAGTTATTTATATTAAAAAAATTGAACTATTTAGTTGGTGTTTGATGTTTGCATTAGGGCTGTTAGCATTGGAGCTGGTTCTATCTTATGTGGTGTGGTTTGGTGTATGATCATTTGGGGTAATTTTGCAAATTGCTATTGGATTTGCCTAATAATATTAATTCTATTAACCATAGTGGGATTAAATTTTAAACATAAATCATGGGTTTGTCAGATCCTAACTGGTCGTAAAAGCTATAAGTTAATTGTCAAATTTACTTTGTGGGGGATGGCGCTTATAGCTATAGCAGTGGCGCTACTTGGGCCACGATGGGGGGTAGAGGCGCTGCCAGAACAAATGGGACGAGATTTGTTGGTAGCTTTAGATGTTTCTAAAAGTATGCTAGTGGAAGATCTGCAGCCTAATCGTTTAGAGTGTGCCAAGCGTAAGATTACAAAGCTGATTCAATCATTGTCTGATTGTCGAGTTGGGTTAATATTGTTTTCGCATGAAGCTTTGATTTATTGTCCACTAACATCGGATCTTATGACGGTTCAAACCTTTTTAGATGATGTTTCTCCGGAAACCATTAGTACTGGTACGACTGATTTGTCTAAACCGATTGATTTAGCTGTTCAGTTGCTAGAAAATTCTGGAGCAGATCGAAGTCAATTGCTAGCAATTTTCACGGATGGTGAAGACTTCTCAGCGCAGTTGCCGTCTGCTGCAAGTCGGGCTAAGCAGGCGGGAGTTTGTATTTTTGCAGTTGGGGTAGCAACTGAGCAGGGTGGTCGGGTGCCACGAATAGAACAAGAGGTGACTTCAAAATTAAATTCAAATTTGTTGATTAACTTGGCGCAGCAATGTGCTGGAATTTATCAGCCAGTTAGGATGGACAATGACTCTGATTTGCAAAATTTAACTGATTTTTTAGTTAAATTTGAACAGCACCAGGTTGCAGAATTAAATCGAGCATTAGTTGGAGAGCGGTACTATTATTTTAACGGGATAGCATTGGGATGTTTGGTATTAGAGTGGTTGATTTAAAATTGGCCGGCAAGTTATTAATATTTTGGTTAATATGTGGTTGTAATATTTATGCTACTAACCTTGAGCGGGAATGGCGCTTGGGACAAGAATATTATCAAGCAGGTCAGCATAGGAAAGCGACGCAACAGTTTCAGAAGTTAGCTGATCAGTCAGCTCATTTTACTAAAAAGCAACAGGCACAAGTCTATTTTAACTTGGCCTGTTGTCATGCCCAGCAAGAGGCGTGGGAGCTGGCTTTAAAATGTTTTGAGCAGGTGGTTGCAGTTGACCCTGAGCATAAAAGAGCTTTGCAGAATATTAAAATTATAAAAGAGCTTCTAGATCAGAAGCAGCATCAGAAACAGCCGGAACAGGATCAGCTTAATCCGGCCGAGCAAAAATATTTACAAGCTGTTCAAAAGATGGACCAGCAGGTTCAAGAGTATAATCGAAGGCAAGTGCAAATGGCACGGGCAAATCAAGCTGATGAGCAAAAAAATGAATGGTAAAGAAGCGTTAGATTTAGAATAATTAGATAAAAATGTACACTTTTTTGTGAAGTATGATAAATTGCCTAGATCAATGTATCAGCAGGCGGGAGAGTAATGTTTGGACAGAAGCTACAGCGCAATTTATATTTATTTGGAATAGTTTTAAATACTGGATTGGCTTCTTTTCTTTATTTTGAATGGCAGCAGTATCAAGAGTTAACGGCTAGTTTGTTAGAATTACAAGCAGTTTATGAATCATATCGTTTAATGGCACAGAGAGCTAGCCAAACCGATATTGTTGTACCTAAGGTACAAGCAGAGCTTGCTGTAGCAGAGCCAGAGCCGTCAAGTGAACTGTTAGTTGAATCAGCTTCTAAGCCAGTAATTAAATCTCGAAGAAAAAAGCGTCGTCGGACACGCGCTGCAGTTCAAGTGTCAGAGGGCAGTTCTGAGTCTAGGGTGGAGAATTCGAAGGCAATTTTTGATTGGCCATTAGATCGTTCAATTTTCTGGATTAGTTCATTTTATGGTCCACGCAAGCTTGGCAGGGCGGTTCGCATGCATGCTGGAATTGACTTGGCGGCATTGAAGGGCACCCCGGTGATGGCTGCTGGTGGTGCTAAAGTGGTTGCAGCCGGGTATGTGTCAGGTTATGGTAATATGATTATGTTACAGCATAATCGTAAGTATCGAACTCGCTATGCGCACTTAAATTCAATCAAGGTTCAAGTTGGTCAAATTGTTAAGCGGGGCCAGGTGATTGCTACTGTTGGAAATACAGGATTTGTTAAAGCTGAGCATGGCGACGCTTCTCATTTACATTTTGAGGTGTATACTTTTGACAAACATGTTAATCCAATTAGATTTTTACCAAAGCGTTAATAAATTTTTAAAATTAATTAAAAAGGATAAATTTAAATGTTTAAAAAGTTATTTGGTCGTTCTGTGCCGCAAGAGCCTAAGCGCAAGCCAACACAGTGGGAATCATTTCGCTCGCTACTGGGCGTGATATTAATTGCTTTTATTATTAGAACATATTTCTATGGGTTGTATCAGGTTCCGACTCCGTCAATGGAAAATACTATGTTAGTTGGGGAGCGCTTTTTTGCAGATAAGTTAACTGTTTGCTTCAAGGGTCCTAAGCGTGGTGATATTGTAACTTTAAATCAGCCAACTTATCAGTATTCTGAAAATAAGTTGAAGAATTTATGGGAGCGGTATGTCTGGGGGCCTAGTAATTGGACTAAGCGTGTGATTGGTGCTCCGGGTGATGAGCTTAAAGGTGTAATGGAAGACGGTAGGCCAGTTTTGTATATTAAGGGGCAGGGTCAAGCTGAATTTTCAAAGTTAGATGAACCATATTTAAACCAGTATCCGGTGATTGCAACTTATCGTGAAGATCGGATGGATCCATATACTTATCGGACTTATGATCCAAGCAAGCCGCTTGATCAGCAGCCCTTCTATAAGCTTACTGAGCTTGAAGTGCGTCAAGGTCGCCAGATGGCTCGCTTGCACCATGATTCTGCCATGAAGTCTCCTGGCACACCAGTGATTATGCCAACTTATGATGGTGAAAAAAATTATGATGAATTTGAGGTTAAGTTGGGTGAAGATCAGTATTGGTTAATGGGTGATAACCGTGAAGCGAGTCATGATTCGCGGTTTTGGGGTCCGGTGAATCAACAACTAATCCATGGCAAAATTGTATTTAGAATCTGGTCTTTAGATAGCGATGAAGGCTGGTGGATTTTTGAACTACTTCGTCATCCAATTGATTTTTGGAACAAAGTTCGGTGGTCTCGTTGTTTCCAAGTAGTGCATTAATAATTAAAATATAAGGTGGTGACTGTGAAGGTTAAAATTGTTTTACTACTAGTAAGTGTTTTTGTGTCGGGCATTCAATCTGGTAATTCAAGTTCTGTCCCACAGGTCTCAGGGTCAGCTGCAGAATTAATTGCGGCACGTAGAAATCTGACGATTAAAATTGC
Source organism: bacterium (assembly GCA_023250055.1). GTDB lineage: Bacteria > Babelota > Babeliae > Babelales > JABDEC01 > JAHFBM01. The sequence goes on from JAHFBM010000003.1 coordinate 25,574, forward strand.
TGATTTTGATAAAAAAAACAAGTCTAATTTAGTAGAGCCAGCTGATCGTATAGTATTAATGCTTGCTTTTAATAAATATCTAGAGGCTTGGGAGAATCTGCCAGAAGATATATTGAAAAAAAGCGGTTATGAACATGCCGACTTTGTAAACAAGCAATCACGGCGATTGTATGATCGTGATGGAGGCAAGCGCTTAAGAAGAGATGCTGCGCTTACCTATAGGCGTGTTTTAGCTTTAAAGAAAAGTTAAGTATATTGATATTGGTTGTAAAAAGTTGCAACTACTCCAGATTATGGTACATTTTAGAGCATGAATAAATTAGTTTTATTGAGTTTTATTTTAATTGGAACTTTAGCTGGTTGTAGCTGGTTTGGTAGTGATACTAAAACTAAAGTTGCGCAGTTAAAGGTTGTAAATGTGTTGGAGCTTGAGCAGTATCAAGATTGTCATATTAAAGGCTCGATTCATGTGCCCTTTGATAAATTGGAACAATTTGCAAATGGACTAAATCCAGATACTGAATTGGTATTCTACTGTTCTAACTATCGTTGTACAGCTAGTGGATATGCTGCTAAAATGTTTGCCAAGTTAGGTTTTAAACATGCTTTGGCGTATGAAGCTGGAGTTGCCGAGTGGTTTCAAACAGGGTTGCCGGTTGAGGGTCCTTGTCGAGCTAGTTATTTGCAAATCAAGATGGATCCGATTCCAGCTGAGACAGGTGTATCTGTAATTAGTACATCTGAATTGAAAGCTAAATTAGGTTATTAGCAAATTGAATTTTGGGGCGGCATAGCCAAGTGGTAAGGCATGGGTCTGCAAAACCCTGATCCCCGGTTCAAATCCGGGTGCCGCCTCCAGTTTTTAATTGTAAATATTGAAATATTTGTTAATATAAATGATGAATTCTAATTGTGCCGAGGTGGCGGAATAGGTAGACGCAAAGGACTTAAAATCCTTCGGGCTTATGGCCTGTGCCGGTTCGAGTCCGGCTCTCGGCACCAAGTAAAAAATAATTTCATGAGTCATTAAATTTGATTTACTTGACAAACGCTGTTCTCGTAAATAGCATTCAAAGGTGAGAGTACTAGTTTTGCCGATGTCCGAAGTCTGTCAGTAAGATAAGGAAATGAAAGTACATAAGGAAAACTAATGAACAAAGCAGAATTAGTTGAAGAATTAGCAAGGCTTACTAAGCAGCCTAAATCAGCCTGTAAAGTCTTTTTAGAGTCTTTTATCGGTGCAGTAGGACAATCGTTGAAAAAAAATAAATCAGTTGTATTGACTGGTTTTGGTACTTTTTCAGTGATGAAAAGAAAAAGTCGTATTGGTGTAAATCCAGCAACTAAGAAAAAAATGACCATTCCAGCACGTAAAGTGCCTAAATTTAAAGCTGGTAAAGCTTTAAAGGATATGGTTGTCTAATCTTTAGACCGATTTAGTAAATAATTATAGGAGACATCCAAATTTTGGGTGTCTCCTATAATTATTTATAGCTAATTGCAGTAAGCCCTGCACAAACCAGCATTGCCTGCCCGCCATGGCCTTGGCAAAGGCTGGGTCATTGCGAGGAGCCTTCTTTTGGTGACATGGCAATCTATTTCATGTCATTGCGAGGCGCCTTCTTCTGGCGACGTGGCAATCTATTTCATGTCATTGCGAGGAGCCTTCTTTTGGCGACGTGGCAATCTATTTGTTAATTTTTAAGTGGATCGCCACGCCTACAAGGGGCTCGCGATGACGCAGTGTGCGCTACTAAGTGAGTTTGGCTATATACTACTTGTTTTTTTGCTTTAAGATTTGCTAGGCTCAAAATCAAGATAAGTGGCTAAAACAAATCGTGAAAGGGGTCTAAATGAGTCAAGAATCAACCGCGTCTGGGCAAGTGGGGTCATATTTGGAATCGGCTTGGACCAAGCTTGCAGCTTGGGTAAAAGGTTTGAATTTATCGACGATGAAGATTGCAGAACTCTTTGCCTATGCTGGAATAGGTTTCTTTATAGGCTTTTTATTAAAGAAGCACTTTCGGATTTTGGTAGCAGTAGTCTGTTTATTAATAGTGTTTTTGTGGGTAATGGCTCAGTTTGATATTGTAATTTTTAATTGGCGGCAGTTGCAGCAGCTAGCCAATGTACGTCCGACCGATACTGTTAGTATGATTTTTAACAATTATTTAAATTTAGTTAAAGCTCATTGGGTTCCATTTCTAGGTGGAGCTATGGGTATGTTGTTTGGTTATAGAATTGGTTGATTAGATTGGGGAAATGGGGGTTTCTAAAATGGAAAAAATACATGATTTTGTAGCAGATTTAGCAGCAATTTTGGTAGAAGATCAAGTTGTGTCGGCAACTGAAGCCCAGGCGATGATTGCTGATTTTAAAAATGATTCACAGGAGAGTTTCGAAGATTTCTTGTTAACTGAAGGCTTAGTGCTTAAAGATGATCTTTTGCTTGCTTTGAGTCGCTATTATGAGGTGCCAGCAATTGATGTGCAAGGTAGCTTCTTTGACGCAAGTTTGGTACAAAGTTTTCCCAAAGATTTCTTATTAAAATATGGTGCAATTCCGTTAGAATTGGATCAAGAAGTTTTAATGGTTGTGACTTATAATCCGAATCAAGAAGATTTGGCGGGTAAGTTTGAGCTGTATTTGCCGAATGTTGTAGAATTTAGAGTTGGCTTTTTGACAGATATTCGAGATGCGATACGTGAATATTTTGATCAGGAACCAGCTGTTTTGGGTGATCCAGACGATATTGATCATGAACAATCAGAGTTTGCGGAATCTGAAACGCTAGATTCAATCGTTGATGAACGTGAGTAATTTTGTGGAGAGTGTGGCGGACGATTTGATCGTTAAACTTGTGGATTATTTGATTAATCGGGCAATTGAGTTGGATGCATCGGATATCCATTTAGAGTTTGAGCCAGATTATTTGCGGGTGAGATATCGATTAGATGGAGTTTTGCAGGATCAGGCACCAGTTAAAGTACATCAAATGAACCAGGTAGTTAGTCGTCTAAAGGTGTTGGCTAGACTGGATTTAGCGGAGCGGCGGATTCCGCAAGATGGTAAATTTAGACATATTAGTGGATCAGGGCAGATCGACTTACGGGTCTCAACTTTTCCCGGTGTGATTGGAGAGAAGATGGTTTTGCGCATCTTGGATCAAAAGCATCATAATATTAGTTTAGATCGATTGGGATTGGCAGTGGATCTATATCAAAAATTTTTAAATTTAATTCAAAGATCGCATGGTTTTATTTTAGTGACGGGTCCAACTGGTTCAGGCAAGACTACAACTTTGTATGCTGCGCTGAAGCAATTACATGCACCAGACAAAAATATTATTACGCTAGAAGATCCAGTTGAATATTATTTAACTGGTATTACGCAGGGGCAGATTTACCCCAAGGCCGGCTTTTCATTTGCTAAGGGCATCCGAGCGCTGCTGCGACAAGATCCAGACGTTGCTATGATCGGTGAGATTCGAGATCCTGAGAGTGCTAGAATTGCAATTGAAGCTGCTCTAACTGGCCATGTTGTTTTTAGTACATTGCATACCAATGATGCAGCTAGTGCAGTTGTGCGCTTGATGGAGATGGGCATTGAGCCGTTTTTAATTAATGCGGCTGTTTCAGGGATTATGGCACAACGGCTAGTGCGAAAGCTATGTGAAAGTTGTAAGCAATTAAGTTCTGTTAGTGCATCTGAGCTAGATTGGCTCGCTGATCAGAGCTGCAAAATTCAACAACTTTTTCGGCCGGTAGGTTGTGATGATTGTCATCAAACTGGTTACCGGGGTCGGGTGGGGGTCTTTGAGTTATTAGAACTGACGGATGATCTGCGTGCTTTAATTAATCAGCAGCCGCGCTTACCAGAAATCTGCCAGCAGGCTCAGCGTGATGGTACGACTAGCTTTAGAATTGATGCTTTAGCAAAGTTGCGAGCTGGTCTGACGTCGCTAGAGGAAGTTGTCGCACTGCTGCGATCGTAGTAATTCAATCTATTTGGTAAAAATTCAAGAATTGTATTCTTTAAACGTGATTAATTACGGCCTGCTATCAGCTGGAGGGTTATTTTGCACTACAAGAGGAACTTATCACATTGCGCTAACACACAAAGTAGGACGGCTATAGACAGTTCTATGATGTGTATGATATAATAGACAGTAGGGAGTTTCAGATGATTCAAATTAAGCAGACTAAAGAGTTTCAGGTTTGGTTTGCTTCTTTGACAACTAGAGAACAAGTTAAGCTTGAGGCGCGATTAGAGCGTATAAAAAACTTTGAACATTTTGGTGATGCTAAGGGCATAGGGGGTGGTCTTGCTGAATTACGATGGGCCAATGGTTGGCGGGTCTATTTTGTTAGAGAGAGAGACTATTATTTTGTTGTTAACCGGGGGACTTAAGAATGGACAAAAAAAAGATATTGAAAGAGCGAGGCTTCTCGCTCAAAAGTATTCCTGAAACTAAAATTAAAAATAAAAAAAACATTACTGAATTTAATCCAGAAGATGGTTTAATGGATGAAAAAAAAGTTGGAGTAGCTTTATTGGAGTGCCTGGTTGAGAATGATCCAGAATCTTTCATTGAAATTTTAGATTCATATTTAAGGGTCAATAGGTTGCAAGTTGCAAAAAATGCCAAAATGTCTCGCTCAACTGTGCAGCAAGCCTTCTCTAAGGGGGGTAATCCAACACTTAAAACGCTAGCTAAAATTGTGCATGAATCAACTTTAAAAAGATAAAATACCATAGGGGGAACTATGAGCGGGGGCAATGTTCTATTGTCAGTTGAAAATATTACTAAATCCTATCCTGGTGGGTTGCAAGCTTTGAAGGGGGTTTCATTGGAAATCTGCCAGGGTGAAGTCTTTGGTCTACTTGGTGCTAATGGTGCTGGTAAGACGACTTTGTCTGGAATTATAGCAGGATTGCATCCGGCTACTTCAGGCGACCTAAAAACCATTGATGGTTCCATTTATCAAAATATTATTAAATATCGTCAATCAGTTGGCTTTTGCCCGCAAAAACCCAATGTAGATTTACTATTAACAATGGAGCAAAATCTACAGTTTGCTGGACGCTACTTTGGTTTAAGTGAAGCTAAGATAGCAGAGCGAATTGCGTATTTGGCAGAGCGGCTAGGATTAAGTAACTATTTAAAAAGTCAGGCCGGAATGCTTTCAGGTGGTTATCGGCAACGATTTGTGATTGCGCGGGCATTAATTCATGAACCTAAACTGGTAATCCTAGATGAGCCCACCGTGGGGCTTGATCCACATATTCGCCAGCAATTATGGGATGTGATTCGGGACTTGCGCCATGAAGGAGTGACTGTGTTACTTACGACCCATTATTTAGATGAAGCGGAAGCTCTATCAGATCGAGTTTGTATTTTAGATCAAGGTAAAATACGGCTTATTGATACGCCAGATCAGTTAAAGTCTATTTATGGTAAAGGTCGTTTAGAAGACGTCTTTGTGCAACTAATGTCAGAAGGAACACTCTAGTGCTAAATGTATTTTTTCAGCTGTTACGTCGAGATCTAACAGTTTTTCTGGATGGATTTGGGGGGCGGTTATTTAATATTGGTTGTTGGTTGGTACCGAACGTGATTGTTTTTAATCAAATTTTGCCGCTGTTAGGGGTTCAAGCTGATTATGGAATTTTTGTTTTAATGGGTGGGATTGCGACAGTTGGCCTGTTTACGTCAGTCAGTGGTATTCCAACCCTGCTAACAGATATTACTGATAATCAGGCGATTTATTATTATTTATCATTGCCACTGGCGCAATGGTTAGTGTTTGTGCGTTATGCTATTTCATTTAGTGTTAATGCTACGCTGATTG
>JAHFBM010000004.1 GCA_023250055.1 bacterium
GTAAATCACGGATACTCCCAATCGACCGCGAAGCCCTTCGTAAAGATTTACCACCGAATTATAACTACCCTTTAAAGAAAACATTTGCCAATTTATTTTTTGATCTAATTCTTCAGGTTTAACACTCGCTAAGCTAGCTATCTTGCAGATACTTGGATCTATTTTACGCATCTCTTTAATTAAATTACGCTTCAAGCGAGATTTATAGGCCAACAACTGGCGCAGCTCATTTAATTCATTCAACAAAGCTTGTTCTAATTTTTTCAATGTATCAACTGTTGGTACATAACCCGCACAAATTAGTCGACCATTAGCTGAAACCTGTTCATACTTAGGCTTAAAGATGGATTGATTTGCTGGCCACCTACTTTGAATAATAAAAGCTTGTGCCCCTGCCCCATCTAAATCGCGAAACAAGACTGGTAAAACATTTTTCCAACCAGCTCGGCATAGATCGTAGGCTGACTCCCAGTATCCACCAGTTACAGCCGGCACCGATCGCCACTTACAAAAATAAAAAAGCTCCGAGGCATCACAGCTATCAATTCGATCATCAAGCTGCTTTAGAACGTCCATGACCCGTCCAATCCACCGACGATCTCGCACCACCTTCAGAATAAACAGCCCCACCCCCAATGTTGCCGCTCCAATGACTAAACCAGCCGCAGGATTCATAGAAACAGCTGACAAGCTCGATTCATAAGAATGAACCTGACGCGCTTGCAGTGGACTGGAAGCACCTAACCATAACACCAGAAAGAAAACCAACTTGCGCATTCAAACTCCAAGACAACTAATCAAATCGAAACAATCACTTTAAATTATAACAGATTAACAATAGTTGTAAAATTGGGAGTGGGATAGACCCACTCCCAGAAATTCAAAGCACAACTCAGCAGATTGCCACGCCCACAAGGGGCTCGCAATGACGCAGTGTGCACTACTAAGTGAGTTTGGCTATAACTCGCTAAATATTACTTAGCTCGCCTACCCCAAGTACGCCAGGGCATGTCTTATCGCTCTATCAACAATTTCTAAATTAGCCAGTGTTATCATGAAGTGCCCTTTATTAGGACCTGAATCAACCTTGCAGCCTTTTTCATAGTTAAGATGGCTGTTTAAAGCGTCCTGTAACCTATAAATCGCATCAAGGCGTTGCACATTACGTTCCTGCATCTGACGAACATAGTCCCCAGCCAAAGTCTCTAGAGCCTGCGCGCGACTATACCTAACTAGCGCTTTCCAAAACAACTCAACTAGCTCTTTTTTATCTTGATTCTTAAACATTCCAGAGAGCTGATCACGAATAGCCACCCAGCTCAAGCCAGCGGCAGCTTTAAATTCGATAGTTTGCGCAATCTCAAAAATATCTTTGGAGCTACTACTAAGTGACGCATCTACTGGTTCTGCTTGATCATCAGGCTGAAGCTTTTCGCTTAAATAAGCATTTAGATTTTTCATTGCTTTTTTATCAATTTTAGCAGCTAAGCGCTCGCAAATCTTTTTAAGCGCAGCTTTCTCTTGTTTAACTCGATCTAAAAACTTACCATCTATCTCCACACCAAACTGTTCTTTATAGCTAGTCATCAATGTATCTAAATTAGCTGTCTTCATCTCTGCGCCAGACGGCCAGCTATGCTCGGCCCCATCCCGCCAACCAGCTAATTTTTGCTCAAACAGCTGTGCTTTAATGGTTTCAATTTCATTGCCAAATAACCAGTTGCTAGCAGTCGACAACCAACCTGTTCTAGACTCAACAGGCGTGTCTAATTGCCTTGCAAGTCCAACACCAGTATCCATTTTTTCAGGCGCAACAGTACGACCATTCCACCACTTATAAGCGCCATAAGCCGCCAGACCTGTTACGATCACAGCACCACCAATTAGGCCTGCTTTATTAGCATTAAAACCAGATATTGCAACCGGACGAGCCTGAATACTCATGCTGCCTATCAGCGCAATAAGTGCTACTAAATTTAACTTTTGTTTAAAATTAACCATTGAAAATAACCTCCGAATCTAAAAAAACCATTCATGATCCATTTTAATTTAGATTAGTATTAACTCAATCGCCTACCCGCCCTAAAGCGAATCCAACCTCTGATTGGCCAAAATTGCTCGCCGCAGTTGTGGATATAGCCCAACCTCACCAATTAATAAAAATCCCGTAATTAAACCGTCCTGACCTACAGTCACTTTGCGATATGAACTAACAATTTGCTCGCCAAATCTATTCTCGCCCATCAGATTCCCACAACTCACCAGATCTTGTCCAAACAAACTAGTTACCGCAATTGGAAGCATTCCAGCATAATCTACCACTTGACCAAGCATACTTTGAGCCGCCAACCTTCCTTGCTGAACCGCATCCGGCCAACTACAGGTCGACACTAATTGATTTGTTAGCAAATCTGGGGCCAGAATTAAATCACCTGCTGCCCAAATATTCGGCAAACTAGTTTGCAAGGCCTGATTCACCAGCACATAACCCCTATCACAAACCAGATCTCCACCGACTATCTGAATTTGATTGGGTCGCGCCCCCACCGCCAAGACTACCAAGTCAGCCCCAATAGTTTTACCTGATGCCAGCTCAACCTGTTCAGATGTAATGCATGACACCTGCTGATCACCCAAAAACAATATTCCAGCCTGCTTCATCAAATTAAGTAAATAATTTGATCCTGCCACATCAGCCTGGCGTGCTAATGGTCGATTGAACTGATCCACTACCGCAACCTGCAAACCAATGCGACCTAAAGCATCAGCCACCTCAAGACCCGTCAACCCCGCCCCAATGACAACTACTTGCTTGACATTAGCGCTCTCAACCCATCCTAAAATTCTTTGCGCATCTAATTTGGTGTGAAAATTAAACACGTGTGGCAACCTAACCCCCACAATTGGCAATTGCACCGACTGGACACCAGTTGCCAGCAAAACCCTTTGGTAACTAACTTGACGCCCATCATCGCAATAGGCAATTTGCTGCAGAACATCTAGCTTCGACACCCGCACTCCAGCCCAAATTTGCAAATTAGGATGAACTACCAGCTGCAGCTGATCGTCTGCCCGCTCTCCAGACACCCAGTCTACTAGCCAGCACTTATTATATGGCCGCCCCTGTTCCGCCGTAATACATAATAGCTGCGCTTGTGGATTAACTTTTAAAATCTGATTGGCTGCCGTAATCCCTGCCGCCGACCCACCAATAACTAAATATTCAACTTGCATAGGCTTAAGTATAATCCCAAAACAAACCGATTACCAATCCCAGCCTCCAGCCACAATTTATGTAAATCGATCAATAAACACTATGCAAATCGATTAGTAATCGCTATGATATTCATAATGCATCACTTTCAATGAAAGGATAATAAACATGTTTATTAAACGCGATTTAACTCTCAAAATTCTAGCTGGTGCTAGTCAATCTCCAGTCATCGCAGTCGTTGGTCCGCGACAGTCTGGCAAGAGCACCTTAATTAAAGAAATTTTTCCCAAACATGCTTACATCGACTTGCAGGATGCCCAAGCTTTAGAGTTTGCTAACTCCGACCCCCAAGGATTTATTACCAGCTACCAAAACCAATTTGGTCTAATTATTGACGAGGCCCAATATGCACCACAGCTCTTTGCGCAAATCAAAGTCCTAGTCGACCGCCAACCACAAGCTGGGTTTTATATCTTAAGCGGCTCACAGAACTTCCTACTACATGAGAAGATTAGTGAGTCACTTGCTGGCAGAGTTTATCTATACCAACTATTACCACTATCAATTCAAGAACTCAAAGCAGCTAATCTACTTCCCAATCAAGCCGGCACCTTAATTACACAGGGCTGTTATCCACGAGTCTACCAACCCCAAATCAACCCGCAGGAATATTACACTAATTATTTGCAAACTTATGTCCAACGGGACATTCGCACAATTCGCAATATCGAAAACAGCTCTGCTTTTACCAAATTTATTCAGCTATGCGCGCTGCGAATTGGCAGCACCCTCAATTTAACAGATTTGGCGACCAGCTGTGGCATTAGCGTTAACACAGCCAGAGATTGGCTAACACTACTTGAAACCAGCTTTGTAATTTTTTTACTGCAACCATATCATCAAAATCTAGGCAAGCGCATTACCAAATCACCTAAATTATATTTTTATGACACTGGCCTCGCTTGCAGCTTAATTGGCATATCTCATGCTCAACTCATCTTAAACCGCAACTTGTATGGCGCTCTCTTTGAGAACCTCATCATAATCGACATCCTGAAACAAGCCAATTCTGCTAATAGCAGCTATCGATTTAGTTTTTTTAGAGACAGCAATCAACGTGAGGTTGATCTAATCGTTGAGCAAGGGCTAACTGCCACTCCCATAGAAATTAAATCCTCCCAAACCATGCATAACTCTTATTTTGAAGTCGCCAGCTGGTTTCACAACCAATTACCACAGTCCAATCCCCCCATTGTCATTTATGGTGGAGACCAGGACCAAAGCCGCTCAATTGGGCAAGTTTTATCATGGAACAACTCCAGCCAACTATTCAAATAGAATAAATCGGCTTGGTTGTGCACTTTTTTAAGCCTTTACCTAAGACCAATTGCACTAAGCCTCAATTTACTTAAACTTAGATATATTAACGATATTTAGAAGTATTTGGAGGCCTAATATGACACTTTCAAAACATTGGGTAATTGTACTACTAGGTGGGCTAATTTTAAATAGCAGCCTATCTCAATGCTACGAAAACTCATACCCTACTCGCCAAGATCTAATTGCCATTGGCCTTATAGTCGCAACGAACATCACAATTATCCAACTTTACCACTATTGCAAGCCCAAAGTCGCCACACTGTGGCGCAGCTTTAAGAGCTGGCTAACTCCAAGTTTCGAAACACAACTAAATGACCCTAAGCTATTTTGCAATCAAACATCACTTAAACAACCAACCATCGAAAAACTCGAACAAGACTTAATTATTTTGTTAAACATCAGGCGCCAATTACAGATAAAAAGAGATGGCAACCCGTTTGCTAATGGAAATAAACCTAACAAGTCTAAAGCAATTTTGGATTTAATAGCGCTAGCTACTGAAAAAATATGCATAACAAACAGGCGCAAATTTGAGCTTGAGCCCATCGCTGATCAACCCAGTCCAGATATTGAAATACCTGGTACAGAGCTTGCAAGGATAGTGTATTCAACCCCACCTTTACAACCAGATGGTACTGATACGAAAAATATAAATGACATGCTATTCACGCTAAAGCATCTACCACATTCCACAGATTCCTCAATGAGCATGTCTATCGAAACTTACAACGCCCTCTTACAGCTATTTACAAAATCGAACCATAATTTTAACAAAACTGCCTGCCAAGAATGTCTAGCCCTACTTAAAAATTTACTAATGCACCCAGGACAAGGCGCAATTATCGCAGCAGTTGATCTTAAAAAGATTATTAACACATTATTTGTAGAAGCAGAAACAGATTTAACTTAAAAAACTAAAGATTGGAGAGCTATCATGAAACTGAATAAATTATTGATTTCAACCATAATACTGCTGACGCATTCATTTAATAACATCCTGGCTGGACCAGCTTGCTCTAAAGGAGCAAGAGTAGCTCCTGATACTGCCATTCACCTAGAGGTAGATGAAAAATATTGCGCCGCCCACAAAGCCTGCTGGCAACACCCCGATACCTTTGGCCCAGAAATAGCTGCACGTCTTGTCAAAGAAGAATTCAAATCAGCTAAAAAAATGAAATCCATGGTCTTGGATGATTTAAAACGCAAGCAACCTTTATCATGCCTTATTTTTGCTTACTGCTCATTAAAATATCGCCATACGCCAGCCTCAAGAAATACCGTTGCAACTGAAATTCGCAGCTTACTAAAAGAAGCTGATCCAGAAATCGACTTTACGGCTAAAGATCTAAATAATCCCAAACTCAATATCGTTTTTAATCAAATTCAAGCGACCGCAAAGACCTTTCGTGGCCAGTCTATGCCTGTGTCAGCTAGTCAGGCTACAGCAATGATGTTTCTGCTGGGTAAATATAAAAACAGTGCTAATGTTCTAAAATTACAAAATACTGCCCGAGAAAACTTAATATTAAACCCTAACAAGCGCGCTTATCAAAGAAATTATAGCTGTCTGATGCAAGCAGAACTAGCGCTACAAGCATATGAAATGGCACAACCCAGCATATACCTACCGGTTGATACTCCAGAGCTACCCTGGGAATTAACCCAATTGTTCTAAATCAATTTCTAGATTTTTAAGTTACCATCTTGCTAGAGTTTCCAAAAGTCTAACTTAGGAGATAAGACCATGCGCAAAATGGAAATTGCCTTGCTAATCTGCCTTTCAACTATCAAGATTAACTCTATCGATTTTGACCACCCCACTAATTCTGACGACCTAACGCCTCGAACTAATAAAATCATTTTTTTTGCCGATAATGACTCCGATCCAGTTCTTAAATTTTGCCGTGTTGGCATTAAAAATTATAGAATTTGGTCTAGACTACCGGATACCCCTGATGAAGAATCCCACACACAGCTGATGCTAGATAAATTTAAAGAGATGAGAACTGAACAGCTTGCTAAAATTAAAGCACTCGATCCCAAAATGGTTCCTAGTACAACGATTCGGGCTACTTTGCTTAGTTTGAAAGCGGCTTGTCGAGAAAATTATCAAAAATTAAGCGCTTATCAAGCTGATATACGTGCTACCAAAGTCAGTGTTCCCACTTGGCGCCAGACTGACCATTTACAATTTTTACTGGAGCAACGCCAAGAACTATTAGCAGAAATATCTAATTTACAAGCTCTATATCCCTACCAACGCCAGATCATCTCTTCACGTGATCTAAATTTTAGACAGATTTGCGCCACTTATAAGATCGACCGACTGCAACGTAAAATTCACCAATTACAAACTAGGGGTAGCCGGGAAGGCAACTCTCAAGAAATAATCGCTAAGGTTGAAGAGATTCGCACGAAGCTAGATGTTGCAACCCGACGAAGCAATTCGATTTGTAACAAATTAAGTACCAGTCAAAAAGGTGAATCATAAGATTATTGTGCCCTCGTACATACATTCCAAGAAAGAAAAGCTCAAGCAGAATTTGCGATACAATCGATTGAGACGATATTACGAACCTTTAATATAGAAATTCTAAAAAAACTTAAGAATGAAACAAATCTGTAAATGTAGCTATGTCAAAAAAATGGAGTGGGTACATTTCTAAAACTACAGCCACCAATTTTTATCTGAGCTTTAAAAATTGAAAGCCCGTATTTATTTTTACAAATACATACCTATGCAGTAGAATAAAACAGAACAACATACAATGAAATAGAAGTTTTTATGAAAAGATTATTATTTTTAAGCTCGCTAACAGCACATCTTTTAACTCATACCGTTGAAAAATCAGCTCCTCATCAATTAGTAGAAAAAAAAGAACTTTCAGGAATGTCAGCAGAAAAACGCCAAGAACTTTTTTTTCAAGCTGTTAAGAACAATAACCTACAGCAAGTACAAGAACTACTCCCTACAATAAATGTTAATGCAACATCTTACAATACTACAGCACTACAAATAGCATGTCAGACAAATCATGTAGAAATAGTTAAATTGTTACTTGCAGACAAGCGTATCGATGTTAATGCAAAAAATCGTCAAGGCAACACAGCATTGCTCGATATTGGCTATCGAAGCAGACACGACTCAAACGCCATAGAAATAATTAAATTATTAGTCGCAGACAAGCGTATCAATGTTAATGCAAAAAGTTATAACAATTGTACAGCACTCATATATGCGTGTCTGACCAAGAACACAAAAATGGTTAGAATATTACTTGCAGATAACAGGGTAGATATTAATGCAAAAAACAACAACGGAGATACAGCACTAGAAATCGCCTGTAATGACAATGATGTAGAAATAGTTAAATTACTGCTTGCAGACAAGCGTACCAATCTTACTACAGCCTTAATCCTTAATACAGCCTTAACCAGTGCTTGTTGGAACGGCCATATAGAAATAGTTAAATTATTACTCAAAGAAACACGTATTGATGTTAATGCACAAGGTAATACCGGGCGGACAGCATTAACGGCGGCTTGTGAAGGGAATCAGATAGAAATAGTTAAACTATTACTTGCAGACACCCAAATAGATATTAATACAACGGATAATAAAGGACATATAGCACTCATAATAGCTTGTTATTACAATCATATAGAAATAGTTACATTACTGCTTGCAGACAAGCGTATCGATGTTAATGCAAAAAATAATAAAGGAAAGACAGCATTGATGGAAGCTTGTAGAAATCTTCACTCTGCAAAGAATCTTTACAAAGAAACACTTACATTACTCCTTGCAGATAGCAGAGTAGATATTAATGCAAAAGACGATGAAGGGAATACAGCATTCTTATTAGCTTGTGTAGAGGGTTATACAGGAATAATTAAGTTGATACTCGCAGACGAGCGCGTCGATGTTAATGCAAAAAACAATGAAGGGAATACAGCATTCTTACTAACTAGTTCTTACTCAGCAATAATTATGCTACTTGCAGACAAGCGTATTGAGGTTAATGCAAAAAACAACGAGGGGGATACAGCATTCTTATTAGCTTGTAAGTATAAAAACCTAGAAATAGTTAAATTATTACTTCAAGACAACACAGTAGCTGTTAATGTCACAAATCATCAAGGTGAGACAGCATTAATACAAGCATGCAGCTATTATTTCCCAAAAAAAGTTGAACTGCTGCTTGCGGACAAACGTATTGATATTAATGCAAAAGATAATCAAGGGAATACAGCATTACTAAAAGCTTTGAAATATGGTTATACAGAAATAGTTAAGTTACTACTCGCAGACGAGCGCGTCGATGTTAATAGAGGAAGCACACAAATTTAAATTATTTAAGCCCAGAGGAGTTTGAACGGCAAAATCAACATTTATTTCAAATCATTAATCTACAGAGTAGGGTGAAGCTCGCCCTGCCGGCGATAGAGGCATAATTATATGAATACTTTGTATTCCTTGTGTCTACAAAAAGGTTGCAAGATCAAGTGGAAAGTTCGGATCGTTTAAGCTGGTGTGCCCGATAGGATTCGAACCTACGACCTGCAGATTAGGAATCTGCCGCTCTATCCAACTGAGCTACGGGCACAAATTGTGATAAATTATAAGATACAGTATATTATAAAACGCATTGAATTTACATAGTTTTAAAAGGCCCTTCATGAAAATTAATTTTCGAACTAAACTTTTAATTTTATTCATCCTAGCAAATTCACATAATTCAACCCAAGCTGGTAAACCTACCGACACCACTAGTTATATTCTAAAAGAACGCCTAGCTATTAAAAGCCTACTTGACCAGACTGCCAAACAGCTCGAAGATGCCTCACGCGCCGAAGCGCAATTTCGTGGAACAGATTTAGCACCCACTTATCGTGCAATACGTTCCCAACTGCAACAAGAACTCCAGCTATTCAGTGAGTATTTGACAATGATCGACCGTGCAGTCGGAGATTTATAAAAAGTTTACAAACTCTTAGCAGACTCACTTTCAAGAGCCATGCCAATTGCATATAATGGGTATGAATAGATCTTCTCATAAACAGAATAATTTTGAGTTGAAAATCTCATGCCAAGATACGATTTTTGGTGAGACTCTAAAAAAATATGCATACTCTTTAAAGTGCTACCCACACCAGCCTTCACCTCAACTGGAACAACGTCTTGATTAACCACAACTACATAGTCCACTTCTGCTGTAGCTGTTCTATTACTACGCGTCCAATAATACAGTTGCTGCTTTTGCATCGGATTAGAATATGCCAAAATCTCCTGCCCTACAAACGCCTCCACCACTTCACCCTTATTCACCAAAGACTGTGTAGAACCAATTAACCACCCTGCCACGTCTAATCCCAAAATAACTTGCGCCAAGGCCACATCTAAAAAAATCAATTTAAATGCATCTGGATCTATTTGCGCACCTAACGGCAAGCCCTGCGCCGCCGTCTCATATACCTTATGGACTACACCAGCCGTAACTAATAAATCAATGCAAGGTGCTAGTTCCCGCTTTCTAAATTCACCGGAAATAGCGCTGTACTTAAATTTACGCCCCAACTGCAATGGAATTTGATCTAATAACAAGCTCAAATATTTAATCTGATTCTTTTTCGCATACTTATTAAAATCTTGGCGATAAGAACTAACCAAATTCTGCTGAATGCGATGACATTTTTCAATGTTTTGATCCTGCACCCATACGCTCACTGCCTCTGGCATGCCTCCAATCGCTAAGTACTCTTTCACCAAAACCAGTAATCGATCATGCGCAACCGTGCTAATTGGATGTAAAGCCTCATGCCCCTTAATTGCTTGTAATAAAACCTGCTCGTCACGAGCATGAATAAACTCCAAAAAAGAAAGTGGATACATATACAAAAATTCTATTCGCCCAACTGGCACGCCCACTGACTCTATCGCAAAGTCTAACAGCGCCCCAGCTGCAACTACATGTAGCTCTGGCATCAACTCATAAAAATATCGCAATGATTGAATTACCCTGGGCTCAGACTGAACCTCATCAAAAAAAAGTAAGGTTTTGCCTGGCTCTACGATCTGATTAGTTAAATATGCAATTTCTTGAATAATTCGCTGAGGGTAAAGGTCGACTGCAAAAATTTCCCGCGCTTTAGAATCAAGCTCCAAATTAATCTCGATAAAATTAGTAAAGCTTTGACCTAGCTGGCGCACCGCATAAGTTTTTCCAACCTGTCGCGCCCCCCGCAGCAGTAAGGGTTTAAATCCCTTCTGCTGTGACCAAGCAGTCAACTGACTATCAATAAATCTTTTCAATAGAATCTCCCCGTAAGCCATTTTGGTCAAAAATCCAACATGCCAAACATAAAATTTGGTCAAAAATCCAACATGATTGATTTGATTATAGCTAAAGGATGGTGCGCCCGGCAAGGTTCGAACTTGCAACCTACGGATTCGAAGTCCGGCACTCTATCCAATTGAGCTACGGGCGCTTTTTTTATAAGATCTCTTCATTTTACCAAAAAAATCAGCTTTAGCTAGCCAATTTATCGCCAACCTACGCGCCTTCTTCAAACCTTTTTTGATTTTATTTTGGGCGCAGCCTGCTTCTTAGGCGACAAAGTAACTTTAAGCTTATATCCCAATGCATCTGCAACTTTAGCCAATTTGCCAACAGTTGTCGTGGTGTACCCACCACGCTCTAAACGAGCAATAGCAGGCTGCTGCAAATCTAGTCGCTCAGCAAGTTCTACCTGAGAGCAACGCGCCTTTTTTCTTGCCTTAATAAACTTATCAAGCAAAGCGAACTCTGACTCTAACAAATCATACGCTGCTTTAAATTTGGAATCTTGTAATGCCTCTTTTTTAAAATCAGCTAGAGTTGGTCTTTTACTCATCATCCTTTACCTCTTTCATACGCCGTATTCCAAGATGATCAGCTCATGCCACTCTCTCTTTTAATACAAAAGACACCTTGATAATATAACATATATATTATATTTCCACAAAAATAACAATCAACACTTATAGCTGACTACGCGTTGACAGCTATAATGAAACGCGGTATGTTTTGTCCAGAATTTAACAATTTATTAAAAGGTGAAGGTTCTATGAACATGAAGCATTTATCCCATAAACTATATAGCTCAGTCACATTATTAAGCCTAGCTGCTTTATTGTCCGGATGCTGTTGCAATCGCGGGCCACAACTTGAAGAAGAAGAGCTAGAAACCAACATTGAATTAAACACAGTTGATCCCCAAATTAGTAAGGGTGTAAATTTAAAGCGTGAAGAGGCTGCTCCTGAAGAAGCTAACAAAGCCAAAACTGCTCCCGCTAAAAAGGCTACACCAATTCCTTATGAAAAATATCCAATCAGTAGTTATACTGATCTACCATTTACTAAATACGATTCTGGATTAAAAGTTCAAATCCTAAAAGAAGGTCCCGCCAGTGGCGAAAGTCCAAAGCGCGGTCAAACCGTTGTAACTCATTACAATAGCTGGCACAGCAAAAAAGGTAAACCAGGGCGAGAAGTTGATTCAACCTATGACCGCGGTGAACCATTTGAATTCAAAATTGGATATGGTTATGTCATTCGCGGCATTGACGAAGCCGTAATGGATATGAAGCCTGGTGATAAACGCCGAATCTTCATTCCATCTGAAATGGCTTTTGGTCAAGCCGGCGCAACTGATCTTGTACCAGGTGATACAGACCTAATCTACGAAGTTGAAGTTGTTGATATAAAGTAAGCTAAGAACTCTTGATTGCCATCGCCACCCCTAATTGGCGATGGCACTATTTTTTGAAATTTAAATCCAGCTGCTTCAACCCCGGTTGTTACTTCTGTAATTACCTGTTGATGAATAGCAGGATCTGTAATAATACCACCTGGGCCAACTTGATGTTTTCCGGCCTCAAATTGCGGCTTAATTAAAATAATTAATTTACCTTGTGGTTTCAATAACCGAACTACGGCCTCCATCACCTTTAATACCGAAATAAATGACAAATCTAGTGTCACCAAGTCCACCAACTCTGGTAAAGATTCCAAATGGCGCAGATTAACCTTCTCCATCACATGTACACGCGCATCTTGCCGAATCTTTTCATGCACTTGACCATAACCAACATCCACACCGTAAACCTTGGCCACACCATTTTGCAGCAAACAATCTGTAAAGCCCCCAGTTGACAATCCAGCATCCATCACAACATAGTCAGTTACATCTAAATTGAAATCTTGCAAAGCGCGCTCTAATTTAAATCCAGCCCGACCAACATATTTAGGCTGTTCAAAGTTTAATCGCAACTCGCTTTCAGCACTTACCAAAGCTCCGGCCTTGGTGACCGGTTCCCCGGCCACCAAAACTTTACCCTGCATAATTAAACTAGCGATTTGAGTTCGACTCAATTCTGGAGCCAAAGCCTGCACTCGCAAATCCAATCTAATCTTGGCGGATTTAATTTTACTCATAACTACTTAGCAGCTGCTAACCGCATTAACTCCTGCATGGTATCTGTGATTTTATAATGATAAATATTTGATAATTGTAGCTCTTGCTGTAAAACTTTTGCAAACGGCAACACTGAAAATACATCCTGATTAGTTTTAATTGTCAAGCTTCCACTATTCAAGCTCTTACGCAAAGCGCTGCGCAAATCTGCCAGGGTCGAAACAGGCTCATCATTTACAAACTGCAGCAAACTACCTACCTCAAAAATTCTAGCTCTCTGCGCCAATGATGATGGGAAAATATGCGTAATCAGCAGAAGCGGTTT
This sequence comes from bacterium, assembly GCA_023250055.1. Taxonomy (GTDB): domain Bacteria; phylum Babelota; class Babeliae; order Babelales; family JABDEC01; genus JAHFBM01. The sequence goes on from JAHFBM010000004.1 coordinate 13,377, forward strand.
GGATTGATTTTTAGGATGTCTAAACTTAGCCAAATCATCAATCACGCCACCCATAATTGCGACATGATTTAAGGTTAGCTCCATCACTACAAAACCACCAAACACCTCATAATCAATCTTTTCGAAATCAGGATACATCACTCGAATTGGCGCAAGCTTGGCCTGTTGAAATTTAAAGTTAAATGATTTTTGCTGACCTTTGCGGTAGACCATCAAACTAACCTGCTCACCAATTGGCAAATATGAAACATATTCTACTAATGAAATTTTATCTTCAGCCCAGGGCGCTTGTAGTTCACCAAAGTAATCTAATCTATGTCCATTAATTTCATATATCATGTCCCCCGGCTGCACGCCAGCAGTTGCCAACACACTATCAACACAAACATCGTTAACATAGCAGGCACCACCAACTGGGTTACCTAAAAACTTTGCCAGCTCTGCTGTAGACGCGCTATAGATAATTCCTAATACTGGCCGGCGTACCAATGGATCCTTGGCATGATACAAATCGCTAAGTACCACTTTTAACTCTTGCGATGGAATAATATAACCCACATTCTGAGCGCCTTGAATAATTGCTGTATTAACACCAATCACCTCGCCACTAAAGTTTAAGGCTGGCCCACCGGAGTTTCCAGGATTAATCGCCGCATCAATTTGAAAGTACTGACGACCACCTAAATTTTCCCGACCACTAACCACGCCAACCGTATTCTTAATCCCCTGCTGTCCTAATGGAAAACCAACTGTCATTACCTCTTCAGCACGCTGCAATTGATCTGAATTTCCAATCGGCAAAAAATTAATTTTTCCAAGTACCGATGTTACTCGCGCAAACTCTTCATCCTTAAGCTTCAGTAATGCAATGTCACGATCGAAACAAACACTTACGATTTCAACTTCGATTTGCTCTTTACCCATCGAAGGAATTTGAATCGTAATGGCCTTGGCTTGATCAATAACATGCGCATTTGTAATGAAATGTCCTTTTTCGTCAATAAAGAACCCTGAACCTGTACCCGCTTTTTGAGCAGGGGTTTGAAATGGTTGCACCCAGTTAAACTCTGCCACCTGTGAGAAAACCTGCACAACCGTATCTTTAAGCTTAGGCTGCATAGCGCCCCAAGGATTAGTTTTTTGCACAATGGTTTCAACCACCTGTTTAGCACAATCAACCGGATGACGTTTAGCTTGTGAGTCAGATAAAACCAAACCCTCTAACTGCTTTTGCTTAGCATTTAATCGATAAGCAAAAGCGCCACCTAATAACATCGCTGCAAACGATACTACCACTAATAATTGATTAATTTTCTCAGCATGTTTCATAAGTAGTTAATCCTCTTTTATTTATAAACATTACTCGCTTCTAAATTACCTCAAAAATGAAGTAAGACCAAGCTCTTTTGATTGCAATTTAATTTTCAATATGCTAAAACTCGCATAAAAGGAAGTTTACCCATGTGTTTTTCGCCCGAAGCTAGTTTCACGGCCAGCGCCATTTTAGCGGCAACCTCTGCCCTCTCAATTTATAAAATCATTTCAAATCCTGGTTCCCATGCTAAGTATTGGGCACTAGTTGTCGTGCCAATCGGTTTTGCAATTCAACAGTTCAGCGAAGGGCTAATCTGGTTATCCCTCAGACACCAATTTAATCCTAATCTACAGGCCGGACTCATCAGCACTTTTATATTTTTTGCTTTTATCTTCTGGCCAGCTTATATTCCAACAGCCCTGGCCTATTTTGAAACCAACAAAACTAAAAAGTTAATTTTACAAGCCTGCGCTGCAGTTGGCATTAGCACAGCTTTAATCCTGCTTACCAGCACAATCTATTTTGGTATTACTGCTCAAATTTCCAGCTGCCATATTTTATATACCTTAAATTTAGGAAACTTTAACTCACCCTGGAGCTACCTATTATCAATTACTTATCTACTTGCAACCGTCGGGGCGCTGCTAGCAAGTAACATTAAAAGTCTACGCATTTTGGGCCTTCTCACTGGCTTAGGTTATGCCATTAGCTATGTATTTTACAACTATTATTTAATTTCAATCTGGTGCTTCTTCGCAGCCCTAATTAGCATTTTAATTTATCTGGTGATTGCGCGAGATTTAAGAAAGTAAAACATGCGACAGTATCAGACTAAACCATTGCAAACCCTAATACTTTTTTTCTACCTCTTTATTCCAGCCAATTTACACAGCGCGGCAGTTGCTCAATTCCCCTGGGACAAAGTTGCTGCCACTGGCATTGCGACACTGGCCGGATATTTTGCCAAATTCGAATATGACAACCCAGCTGAATTTCCGATTGCTAAAGCCACTAAGTTTGCTACGAAAACTAAACAAAGCCCCCTATCAATACATCTAAAGACAGATTTACTTCTTAGCCCAATCTATCAAGCTAATTTAATCGCTAGCAAAATAGATATCACTTCAAATGTTCCTGCCAGAGAGTTCGTCATAAATATGGCTAGAATAGACTTTCACAGCTTCAACCGTGCAGTTTTCGAAGCTTACGACCTGCTATCAAACGGCGATTTTTATAGCGCCAAACAAGCTTTAGAGCCTTTTAAAAAAAAACATGGTTACGACATCGCAACATTTCCAGGTCGCAACGCAACAGTCGAGCGCTTATTTCAAGCCTTTCAGGCTAATTTTTACAACGACTATAACATTTTAAGCCGTTATCAAGATGACCCACTCTGGAGTAATCTGCCCGAAAAAACTAAACGGGCTATTGCAAGCGACGCCACCTTGCGCTTCACAATGAACCTCGAACTCGTCCTAAGGCATGAAATGCTCATTAAACTGCAACATTGTCTAGGCCTAACAGACTTAAACTACAAAGGCTTAAAACCGTTTCTATTTAGCTTTATGTGCTTAAGCCCCCAAGCCCAACTAGACACTCTACTGAAGATGCTATCTGGACATGACTTATTTAAAGCACTATATAATCATAACGGCATTCTACGCGCCTTCAACAGCCATCCCTACACATCCGCGCACACCATCCCAACTGACTTTAACAATCTGCAAATGCGGCTGTATACCAAGCGCATGAATGAACTACTGTACTACAATCTACAAACTAAAGACAAAGCGGCCTTTCAAATAGCTGCAGCGGCTATTGCTGAAGGTCTAAGAGGAAACTTATTCTATGCACACTTACCATACAGCTACATAAGTCCTATCTTAATTAATGATCTTATCAAAGAACTTGGTGCCATAGCATTGTATGCAGATAAACAATCTGAAAAACCCAAATTGCCAATTGATCAGAATCAATTAAAAAAACAATTAGAAGACCCCAACGACCCTGATCATATTAAGCTCATCATGGCCGAATTAGCTGCTGCCAGTAGTTACACCAAGGAGTTGGTTAATGCTTTAAATGAAAGATTAATTGAACTACAGACAACCTTAGGCCGATTAATTAGCGTTGTTAATATAAATCTTCGACACACATTCCATGGAAATTTCAATGCGATTTCAAAAACTACAACTGGATGCCATAGTTACGCAGGCAAGTGCTGCTTTAACCTAGAAAAGGTCCATACTATTGGCAAAGAAACACCCATTGAAATTGTAAAAGTGATTAGAGATGGCATCGAAAAAACATCATCGATTTTTCCTTGGACTACACCAAAAGAATGCATGGAGAATATTGTCAGAATAGTCAGAACCGGCCAATATATACCTTACACAAGATATTCTCCTGACGACAAAATCGCAGTAATTAGATTTTTTGATGAACAAACTAAAATTATCATAGAGCTTAGAATTGACACCTTTAAAAGAATACTAGACAGCATTTACCCCGGAATCAAATAACCCATGTTCTTCTTAAGCCAATCTACCCACAACTTAATTCATAATCATGAAGCACTATTGGGACTGAGAGATATCGTCACCAACCAAGCATATAACGCATTGCTAACTCAGTTCCTTCTAGAAGACAGTCACCAAAGAACAATTATTAATGATTTAATCTTTAATCGTGCTTTTTCACCAAACACTATCCGAGTTAACTACTTTACAAACCAATCAAGGCTATCAATTAATCACCAACAGCTATTAGACACCTGCAGATCCGCTAATCAATTAGAAAAACCGCACATCTTAACTTTCAATGGCCTGATACTCAAGATTCACCCTTATAATCAGATTTTGGAAAATGAATTAATAGAAGGATATTGGAATAAGGACATAGAAATACATTCTGAATATCGCAACAGCACAAATCAGCTCTTATTACACAATCTATTTTATGCACTAAGCGATGCGGCCTGCATCGAAATAGCCATAAAAGAAGGCCTAATAGAATACCTTGCTAGTAATCGCAACATTGGAGCTAACTTTGGGTCAAACAATGATTGCAGCATCGAAATTGTCGACCAACATCATCTTAATTTGTATACCTATCGCAGCACCCTGCCTTATCAAATTCATGCAACTGCTTTCTTCAAATTGATTAGCTTAACGATCGAGCAAGGCTCAGACAATCGCCCAAGAAAGTCTACTACCACAATTATTTTTGGACAAGAAGCAACCATAGATATCATCTACAAATAGGGGTAAAATGTTTTTTTTGATTCACTATCAAAGTAAAAGTACTTATAATCTAGAATTTCTAAAATCATTGATGTGGCATTTCAAGTTCAACCCTGATTCATCAAAGCTGATTAAAGCCGTAGAAAATTTAGACAAACTAGAACCTACAAGTTTCATTTCAATCGAAAAATTAGACGATCACCTAATAAGAGTGTCGGCATCAGACAGTGACGCGAGCATTACAATACCTAAAACAGCACTCATTGAACTAGCACTAATCATGCCTAGCAAAATCAACTCTGATTATATTCTGCAATTTAATGGCCAAGAATTCACCATAATCCCTTACGACTCAAATCTTGCTAACCAACTAACCTTAGATTATTTTAAGGAGCACATTGCAATTCGCAGCATTACCCCCAAAGGAACGTATTATAACTCTAATCAAGAACATATGGAGCTATTGTTTACCATCCTAGACGGTATGCCGGTACTACAAGACCATCTCACAGAAATCACCTTAGCTGCCACCACTGGCAATATCAGAAAGGGATTTGTAATTAAAGACGAAGTTGGTATTCAGATTGTCCAGCAGGGATACCTAAGCTTATTTAATATATACTATTACAACTTGTACCAGTTTGAATATCAAGCACTCATGTCTTTAATTCATACCTGGCTCAGCCTACCCGATGCCCACAATATTCCCAACCTAGGGATCCTCAAGAGTAAGGGCTATCTAATTGTATACAACGTGGATAAATAACACGTTCGACCTAAGGCAGAAACCAAACACTCTTGCAACATAGGTGGCTACGATAAGCTATTACATATGATAGGATAAAGCTACGACCCATTCCAAACCCACCAAAGCGCCATTCCTAAAAAAACGCTGCAAAACACACTATCAACATTAAAATCGGCACTGCCATCTGATTTATCAAAACGTTTTGCTACAGCTCTGTACCTGTACTTGGATTAAAAGCATCATCTTCATAATGCCAACCCTTCCAAATAAACCAGAGAATTACTAAAACATACAATATTCCAAACGCCATCCAGCCACCATTAGGTAAATGGATTAGGCTTTGGTAGTTAAAATAAGAACAAATCAGGCTGTTAACAAAGTTCCAGACCCCACAAAAAATAGCAATAAAAAAATAAATATATACAAATTTATGTAAGTTAATTTTGACGTAGTGCAAATAAGTTTTCATAAACCATCCTTATTACCTTCCCACCCAAACTTATATAGATACATAAGGGCATAAAAGCCCAACCCGATAACTACATGCTCATACCAGTAAAACATCGCTGACCCATATTAAAACTTAAAATATTTACTAAACCATTTATCTACACGCTGCGTCCAATAATCTAGCTCCTTCTTTGTGCTAAAACGATGCTGAAGGAAAAATATCCAGATTAACATAGTAATCGCCGAACCAATATTATAGTGATCCTGTGGAGTCACAACATACCTTTCTAATAATTTCTCCCACCAGCGCCATTTTAATACATTAAACCTTAGGCATGATCAAGTCCCAAGGCAACCAAAGACGATCTTCGTGGCGACCACACCAAATTAAAAATGGCATAATAAAAACATAAATCACAACTAACGCAACTGTATATTCTGAGGAAATATAAACGGGCTTTGGGCAATGTTTAAGCCAGCAAACCAAATAGCTAATATGATCAAATGCATATGTAAATAAATCATAAAACAAGTGTAGATAGACATATCGATGAAATCGATTTTTGACGTAGTATAAATAAGATCGCATAACTAAAAAAATCTATCATTAAAATATTTTTCGATTGCCCGAACTTCCTGCTCAACAATGAAAAACTTTTTTATATAAAAAAACTATGTAATCGTCAAAATAATTTGAGAAATTAAGAAATGATCCATCTGCGTCATTCCCCACCTCTCAATAAATTAAATTTTATAAAATATACAACAGCTAATGTAGCCCACCCAATTAATACAAGCTCATACCAATACCACATTTTCTAAGATAGTCTTTCGGTATGTATGTTAATAAAATGCCTATCTGGTTGCTTCCATTACCTCAAGTACTTTTTTTGAATTAGTTAAGTTCAAATCAACTAACGTGCTACATCCTAGCAAGTTTTTATCAACTTGCAACAACAAAATTATTTCAAAGAAGTAGATTGCCACGTCGCTTAAAGAGGCTCCTCGCAATGACGCTCTTTGAGCTATGACAGGCTCATCACAATGATGCAAGAAGAAATCTGACTAGAGGCTCAATGCGCTTGCTAAATCCACCCAAGTAACTTATGCTAAGAAGCGAACTTTTAAACTTTTGAGGGAATCAATGAGCGCACCAGTTACATTGGAAAAAATTATCGCTTTATGCAAAAGAAGAGGCCTAGTTTATCAATCAGCTGACATCTATGGCGGATTAAACGGGGCATATGATTTTGGTCCAATGGGCGCCCTCCTTAAACAAAACATTCGTGCAGAATGGTCGCGAGCCATGCGCAATGCTTCAGATGAAATTGTTTTCTTTGAAGGTTCAATTCTTGGACCGCACGCCGTTTGGGAAGCCTCCGGTCACGTCGCTGGATTTCATGATCCAATGGTAGATTGCTTAAATTGTCAACATCGATTTAGAGCAGATCACATTGATTTAGAAAAAGCTTGCGCCAACTGCGGACTGAAGAAGTGGACCGAAGTTCGTCAATTTAACTTAATGTTTCAAACCAACGTTGGAGCAGCCGCTAATCAAACATCTGTTGCTTACCTGCGGCCAGAAACAGCACAAGCAATTTTTATTAATTTTAAAAATATCATGTCCAGCTCCCGCGTTAAAATCCCTTTTGGAATTGCGCAGATGGGTAAAGCATTTAGAAACGAAATCACACCGCGCCAATTCTTATTTAGAACTCGCGAATTTGAGCAAATGGAAATCGAATGGTTCTGCAGAGGTGAAAATGCCCTCCAAACTTTTGATTGGTGGTGTGAGCAACGCCGCAAATTCTATGAAGCTTTGGGCATCAAAATGGAAAACATTCGCTTCCGGGCGCATGAAAAGGATGAGCTTGCCCACTACTCAACTTGCTGTACTGACGTAGAGTATCAGTTTCCATTTGGTTGGAAAGAATTAGAAGGAATTGCTTATCGTGGCGATTATGACCTATCTCAACACAGCAAGTTTTCTGGCAAAGATTTATCCGTCTTCGACGAAGCCTCTAGTACTAGCTATGTACCTCATGTTGTAGAGTGCTCAGTAGGACTAGACCGCCTATTTATAACTTTGCTATTTGATGCTTATTGCGAAGACCAAGTTGATGGCGAAGAACGCGTAGTGTTAAAGCTACATCCCAGGGTTGCCCCAATTAAAGCTGCTTTCTTGCCGCTGATTAAAAAATTAAACGAGCCTGTGGACAAAATTTATCAACAATTGCGCCATGAATTTAGCATCCAATTTGATGATTCTGGATCAATTGGCAAACGCTATCGTCGTCAAGATGAAATCGGCACACCATTATGCTTCACCTATGATTTTGACAGTGAAGCAACCAATACCGTGACGGTCCGCCACCGCGACACCACTACCCAAGAACGAATTAACATTGATCAAATTGCTAACTATATTAGAAAACAGTGCGCGTAGGATTCCGAAACTTAGTTCAAAAACTGTATCAGAAGTTATCTGATTTTTGTGACCACCGTTGGTTTACTTTTGGGTTTGTAGGACTATTCTGGGCAGAGGCCTTTTTCTTTCCGATTCCAATGGATCCATTATTAATTATCGCCACAGTTAAGCGCCCGCATAAAGCGGCTTATTATGGTTTACTCGCTATGCTAGGATCAGTTCTGGGTGGCATATGTGGATATTTCTTAGGACTGTGGCTATGGGATTCAGTTGGTTTAAAGCTAATTCATTTATTTACCACGCCCGCTAAATTCCAAAAGGTTTGTCACCTTTATCAAAATTATGAATATTGGACAGTTCTGGCGGGAGGATTTACACCTTTTCCGTACAAAGCAATTACAATTTCAGCCGGATTTTGTCGACTATCATTTATACCCTTTGTAATTTGCTCTGCGATCTCACGCGGAACTAGATTTATACTGGTTGCACTGCTTGCCAAGCAGTATGGCATTAAAATTAAACATTATATAGACCGCTATGGTATTATTCTGCTACTGCTATTTAAAGGACTTTGTCTCATCAGCATAGGCTTACTAAAATAGATAATTTATTTACTATTTAGGGTGTCTCAAAAAGATGTATAAAGTTAAAAAAAAATACCAACCAATTCCGCGACTGTTAATTTTAGGCTCAATCCCATTAGCAGCGATTTTAGGCGGACTACTATTATTTTTACCAATCAGCTGTCTTCATCAAATTAGCTTCTTGGATAGTTTATTTACAGCCGCTTCAGCAATCTGCGTTAACGGCCTACTTACAATCCCACTTACTCATTTCACCGAATTTGGCCAATGGATTATTCTAGCTTTAATGCAAATTGGTGGGCTCGGCGTTATCACAATCACACTCATGACAATTGCAGCATTCGTTCGAACTGGGCTATCAACTCAAGCTGTTGCTGGTCATATTCTAGAAATTGAACACATGCGTGACATCAAACAGCTACTACTAACAATTATTATTGTCACTTTAAGTGCCGAAGCTATTGGAGCTTTAATTCTATTCCAAGATTTTATACAACTATTTCCAACGCACCAAGCAATTTTCTATGCAATTTTTCATTCGGTCTCAGCTTTTTGCAACGCCGGTTTAACAATTTTCTCAGACAGTTTAGTGGACTGCAAGCAGGATTTCACAATTCTTGCCAACATGGGTAGTTTAATTTTAGTTGGCAGTATTGGTTTTATTACCTGGTCAGAGTTATATCATTACTACTTTGGTCATCAGCCCAAGCTGTCTCTTCATGCCAAATTAACTCTTTGGACTACATTTTGCTTAATCGCCATTTTCACAATTGTATTCTTTTTATTAGAAGCAAATCACAGTCTAACACATTTATCTTGGTGGCAATCTAGCTTCAACTCCTTATTTAATGCTATCTCAATGCGTGGAGCCGGGTTTACAACTATCGATTTAGATCAGCTCCAACCTGCAACTATTATGTTGTTTATTATTAGCTCATTTATTGGAGCCGCACCTGGATCAACTGGCGGTGGGATTAAAACATCGGCTTTAATTATATTCTTTGCCACATCCCGAGCAGCCTTTAACAACCATAGTACAGTTGAGGTCCGCAAGCGCAACATCCCCCACTTGCAAGTTTTGCGAGCATTAAGCATTATCACTCTTAGTATTTGCTGGATCAGCTTAACAACCTTTGGTCTCTTGATTACAGATCCTCAGCACAGCTTTTTAAGTTTACTATTTGAAGCAAATTCAGCCTTCTCAATGTTTGGCATGTCACTTGGAATTACCGGCAGCTTATCTATTTTAGGAAAAGTACTAATTCTATTGAGTATGATTGTTGGTCGAATTGGATCACTAACCTTAGTTTTAGCCTTCTTGCGATTATCACATACCCAAGAAGTACGCTATCCTGAGGGGCGCTTACTACTCAGCTAAAAAAATAATTTTAATAACTTAAAGGAATCTAGAAACTATGAAATTTTGTGTAATTGGAATTAGTAAGTTTGGCTATGAAGCCGCAACGATTCTAGCCAACAATGGCGTAGATGTTTTAGCAATTGATCAAGATAGCACTAAAGTCGAGCACATTCGTGACAAAGTCGCTCAAGCAGCTTGTATCAAAATTATCGATGCCGATTCGCTATATAAAATTGGAATTGAAGAAATGGACGGTGTCATCGTTTCACTTGCCAACAACTTCACAGACACTGCCATTTTAGTACGTATTTTGCGTCACACTTTTGACATTAAAACCATTATTGCCTGCACAAACAACCAGGTCAAAGCTGTCATTTTAGAAACTTTAGGCGCAGATCAGATTATCAAACCTGAAATAGAAGCTGCCATTCGCCTTGCTGATAGCCTTAGCTCTCCATTTACTCATATGACCCGCTTGCATAATGATTTGGCAATCATTGAGATCATCACGCCTACTAAATTTATTGGAAAAACTATCCGAGAGGTCTTGTTCTATGAGCATTATCAAATTTTATGCATTGCTATTAAGCGCGATGAAACTATCATTGTTAGTACACCTGAAATGACCATCGAAGAAAATGACCTATTAATCTTATCAGGGTTAACTCCGGCTCTAAACTCGCTCCCTAAGGAATTTCGCTAAGACAGCTGCCAACTATAGCAAAATTAGTTTAGTTATGCACAGCACAACCTATTCATCATGGACCGTCATTGCGAACCCTTTAGGGGTGTGGCAATCTACTTTAAAGTACTTAAGCTAGTAGATCACCACGCTACGCTCGTGATGACGCAGTATGCAAGACTAAACAAATTTAACTTAAATACTATAATTAACCATGTGTTTACTAGGGGAGACTAATATGAAGAAGTTACAATGGATTGTGTTGCTTGGGATTATTGCTTATCAGCCGGTGCATACCAGCTTGAATGAGATGGTGGCCAGATTTGCCGCCACGCCATCATTTGGATTTAGTGGCGATGATGGCAGCTGCGATCCTAACGTAGGAAACTGCTAAATATAGTTGAGGCCCCAAAATCTGGGGCCTCAACTGTTAATTCTACTTAGATCTGCTCGATTCTAATAACTGTATAATCTTGACGATGACCCTTTTTCACACGACTCTTTTTGCGACGCTTGAATTTAAAAGCGATCAACTTAGGACCCCGAGTTTGCTTTACAATCGAAGCTTTAATTGATGATTTAACATAAGGTTGGCCAATTTCAACTTGATCAGCAGCCAGCTTACGCAACATCACTTCACTAAACTCTAAAGCTGTTCCCGGCTCGCCTTCAATCTTTTCGATTTCCAGTGTTTTACCTTCTACCGCTTGGTACTGCTTGCCACCAGTTTGAAAAATAGCGTATTTATCAAAGGTAGTCATCGCATCTAATCCTGTTTCTTTCACAGACATCGTAATTAATCCTGATTTACTGAAATTTAATCTAAAAAAGCTTTTACTGTGAATAATTCTACCAAAAATGGCTGTACCTGTCTAATAAAAAGTCCACCCCTCTAACTAAATCCAAATCACGATTAACTGACCCCTTTCACACCCACCCTCACCGCCAATTTACAAATAGAAATAATTTGGCATGCTAAAAACCGGTATGTATGTTTGTTTTAAACCAGGACATGGAGGTTATGATGTCCAAATTTAAGTTGATTTCACTACTAACGCTCGGTTTAGCCACACCCCTTTTAGCCTTTGACGAGGATTCTAAAGAACCCGACGCATTTTATATGGAGCTAGGCGATCCAGCTACAGAACCAGGCTCAACTCAAATTTCAGAATCTACCGATTGGAAAACTCGCATTTATAACTTAGGCGCCAGCGCTTGGCACTACACCCTCAGCAGCGAAGCTCCCTACTATCAAAAAATTAAAAATTATCTCAAAGAACACCCCAGATTACGAAGCACCTGTGACAGCCTCAGCCAAGTCACCATTGCTGCCATCCTCTTTCAAACTTTTATCAAACTTGATCTAAAAAGATATAATGGTGAAAAAATCAGTGAAGAAACAGATGTGCTAATTGATCGGCTCTATGAAGTAGCTTCTTTCTCTTATGACAACTCAGCTAAGTCCATCAATCGCTACTGTCATGATTTAATACCCAGATTAAGCCATGCTAATCGCATCTTGCTATTAACAGCTTTATACCCATTAATGGTATACATAGATCTACACTTATTAATTCAACCTTTTGGTATAAATATTGGCCTCACCCACATTGCCGGCCTTATGACGATCCGTGAAGTCATGGATATTTGGACAGAGTTATCACGTGAAAAAACCATTCATGGCGAAACTATTGACGATTTAGAAGCACAGATAGCCGCAGAAATTACGCGTAGAAATATTGATGAAATTATTTAAAAAAGGTTTATTTATCATGTCAAAAAAATTAATTTTATTAAGTTTAATTACAATCAGCAACATCAACTCAATTAGTTTTAGTGCCGACCCCGGCAATCATGGCACAACTGGCGAGAGCATTACACCGCCTAGAGCAAGCAGAATTGCTGACTCTACCGGTGACACTAAGTCACCCGAATTCGAAGACCATCTACCCAAAGACGCTATCGCCGTCCCACTTGGACTTCCTAGATCGTTAGAACGTGATCCCTCAGATGATTTCATAGATTATGGTTATGATGGCTGCGAAGATTGTCTAGACCATACTGGTGTTACACATTGCTGCAAAAGCTGCGCTAATGCTATCTGGCACAAAGCTATCTGTGGCGAAGCTAAGCTGTACGACGTTGTTCATGAATTTTTAGCTGACCATGCTACAGTTCGCCGGACCCTTGATTTATCAACCCAGATTACCATCTCAATGGTTTTAAACTATTATCTCAGAACATATGCTATTTCTAGTTTTGCTACCGATAATACCGCTAAGGCTGTCTGTCGAAATCTACGTGAAATATTCCCAAACTTAACCAGTTTCCATCGGTTTTTAATTCACTTTGGCGCAACTTTGGCTATTGGATTTGGCCTACCAGTTGTTGACTATGGATTAACTTCGACATTTGCACTAGCAGCATTTCGGGAAATTGCAGACACTTGGGCTGAATTTTATAAAGAAGAAAAAAAGATTATCCACAAAATGGGTCAAGATGAATTAGAAGTACTAATTAAAGACAAAGTGTCCGCCAAGCTTGAAACCTTGAGAAGACGTCAGCGTGATGCAGCTCTTGAGCAAATTGACAATATAGTTTAAAAAACTGTTTTTAATAAAACTGGTCGGGCTAGGAGCAAAAAACCCTAGCCCGACCTAATTTTAGACCATTATTGCTTACAGTCCCCGAACCATCGGTGCATTCTGCCTAAAATAATCTTGATAAGCATTTGGCCTATCTTGACATGCAGCAGTCGCCGCTTTGTCCAACTTAATAAATCTAGCGTACGCCGCTGCTTCCTGCATAGTGGCTGGTCCACCAGTTTTAGCAAAAGCTGCGACTGCAGCTACTGCAGCGTTATAACAAGCAGCAGAAACAAAGTAGTTTCCAAGCCTTGTCATATCCGTGTCAATTATACTCGATGCACTTAAACCCGCCGACACCGTTAGAATTGATAGTAATAATAGCTTTTTCATAAGCTACCTCCCTTTATTTTGGGGGCCATTTGCCCCAGTTTTACATCCATTATTAACCACTATACCAAAAAGTCACCCCCGCAATAATTTCTATTTGAAAATCTTGGAGGCGCTAAAATTGGGGCTTTTGGCTAATATAAAGCAAAAAGGGGTGGCTCAGCCACCCCTCTAAAACCTACCAACTAAACTTTAATTAGTTGCTACTCTTACAGTTTGCATCGCCGCATCCAACCAAGTTTTTACATCACCTGCAAACTGTGCAAATTTCCCCGCTGCAAGGGAAGCCCAATAGCCGCTGCCTTGACAATTTAACTGAGGAGCCATCCCCGAAGCCCAAGATTGCTTGGCTTTATTTATAAATTGTATCGCCTGATTCTTATTGTCAGGTAAACAAAACAGCATATCATACGTATCCTGATTATTTAAAGTCACAAAATACTTGGTAATCGCACTATTTGGAGAAAACCCCAAATAATACTGTAATAAAGCTGTAATATAACTGGAATCATTTCCAGCAGCTACCGCAGGCATTTGACGCAATACAGGATAACCGGATTCGGCACAAAAATCAGCGAATAGACTCGCAATATACGGCTGCCGCAGAGTCTCTTTAAATATAACATACGCTACTTGACTGTTACTATTCTCTATCGCACGCTCTACATACTGAAACGCCTGTAGATATTTAGGGCCTTGAAATTGCTCCGGGAAACGGCCCTTCAAATAAGTAAATAAACTGCCAGCATACTCACCAATATTCCCGGGTGCTGGTGGCGTTAACAAAGCTTGATCCGCCGCACTTAAACCCGCCGACACCGTTAGAATTGATAGTAACAATAGCTTTTTCATAGCTACCTCCATATTGGGGGCCATTTGCCCCGGTTAAACATCCATTTTTAATCACTATACCAAAAAGTCACCCCCCCCCCGCAATAATTTCTATTTGAAAATTTTGGAAGCGCTAAAATTGACGTTATAGCTAAAACTACCTAGTCGCGCGCACTGTGTCATCGCGAGCCTACGAAGCTTTAGCAAAGTAGGTGTGGCGATCCACTTAAAAAAACTAGCTAGTAACGCGAATTCGAGGGTGTCCATTTTTGCGTCTTTGCGAGCATTAAACCCTGAATAGGGGCGAATCCGTTAAATTCGATGGATCAGACTGAAAGAGAGAATGGATTGCCACGTCGTCCGGCGTAGTTTAAACTACGCCAAAACTCCTCGCAAAGACGTATGATTTATCGAATTCGCGTTTTAAAAAATATTCTATACATATCTTCAACAACCTTATCGTTGGGAACTGTAAACCCAAAGCCTAAAGTGAAAAATCCTAGCCATGCTGTTATTAGTTGGTTCGTAATGCCACTTTCCTTGTTCGTACGCTGAAGTCGTTACACTTCTTTCATGCGATAGATTCCGCCTTCTTCGTAGATCATGATTTGTTCGGGTTTGGTTTTAAGCAGCTCTTCCCATGAATTAATCAATTCAATTGCATTTTCAATTGACATATGAATTCTATATCCTTCAGGAATAGGATTGCCTTCACGCCCATAAATTATTATATCTGTAATGGCAGTTAATGTAACTTGACCGTCATACTTTTCTAACCAAGTTGCATTTGATTCAACTTCTTGCATATTTTCATCGATATTATTTAACCATTTACGCCATAAATCAAAATTTCTACCTACATCATCCCTAAACCATTCTACTACTGTATATAAAGACTTGTTGGATGCTGATATTGGTATATATGTATTATCAATTTTTTTAATAATTACAAATTCCATCTTTGCTTTCTAATACTTAACAGAAGGATATGCAGTTAATATTTTACCATCTCTATCAATTTTTGTAACGATACTAAAGCCGTCAGATGTTTTTCCAATAATAGTAACTTCGCCATTTTTACCAAGAACAACATTCTTGGAAGTACGACAGGCTTCACTAATTTTAGACAATAAGGTGTCAAGATCCCAGTCTGCTGGAAAAAGAGTTTTACCTTCTTTGAGTACCGTATTTACAATCATATCTGCTTCATACATACCACCAGCATGTCGTTTTATGTTTTTTAATTTAAGCAATCCAAGCTCTTGCAAGTTACAATTTTGATCCCAATGCATACCAGTTAACTTTGATCCCATAGCACTAGCCGTCATCCGAGGTGTTATTTGGGGTATATACAAATGCTCAAAATTTTCTAAATCAATTAGACGATCATATAATTCTGAAGCAATATTGTCACCGTAAAAATCTCTATATGTGACCCCACGAGCTCGCATTTTAGTCAAACATTCATTTAATTCCAAGCCAATACTGGTAATAATAGATTTAGAACGATCACACATTTCAATTTTAATTAATTTTTCTGCAATTTTTCCAGCTTCAGCTGATAACCCAAGTCCGGATTCAAGCTCATTAACTATGATTGTACCTCGCATTGCTGCTGATTCATTGAGCAGTACTAAATTCTTCTTGCCCATTTTACTGAGCTGGACATCCCAATGATTAGATTCGATTTTAGAGCGCCAGGTATTCCCCCAAGTATCGACTACGATCGCTTCATCATCTACCACTTGTTTAATCTTCGCCACACAGGCTCGAGGAATTTTTTTAATACTTTTACCAGTTTGAATGATTTGGACCTTGCCAACCATGGCACAACTGGTCTCTTTTAGGTAACGATTAGTTCGCTTTAAATGACTACGCCCAGCTTGAATGGCTTGTACAGCAGTTTGACCTGCTTTAATGACATGAGGATGATCTTTGATAATTTGCAAACCTTGATTAACTTTACCTGTCCCAATTTTAGCTGCCAGGCCAACCACTTGATAAACCTCTTTGCGAACTTGTCCCAGCGCCTCTAAAGCTGCTGGCTGATACCGTGCCACTCCTGACACCTTAAGGCCTGTTCCGATGGCA
>JAHFBM010000035.1 GCA_023250055.1 bacterium
TAATTAAATCTGGGTCAAAGCTGTGTTTTGCGCCTAGTCCATGGCAAGATTGGCAGGCGCCGTTGGGCGAATTGAATGAAAAGTCACGCGGATCAAGCTCGCCAATTGAAATGTCGCAATCTAAGCATGCGGAATGGGTTGTATAGGTCTTGTTGGTCTGGTCTGGTAGAATCAGTTCAACTTTGCCATTGGTAAGTTTTAGAGCAGTTTCAATGGCCTGGGGTAGTAATTTTAAGCTATTAACATCAATTTGTTCGATTGGCACAACAATGTCATGTTTTTTGTTCTTGTCTAGTTTGATACTATCATCTGTAAAGCATTTAGTTCCATTAACAATAACGGTTGCAAAGCCTTGCATCTTCAGGGATTCAAATAAATTCTGATGAGACCCCTTTTGTTTTTGCACTAAAGGGGCCATAATCTTAAAGTTCAAAGTTGGCTCTTTTTGAACAATTTCAGTAATACTTTGAATAATGGTTTGGGTGGTGCCTTTTACAAATGGCTTTTGGCATTTGTAACAGTGTCTAATTCCGATTCTAGCAAATAGGAGCCGTAAGTAATCATAAATTTCTGTGGTTGTTCCAATTGTACTGCGGGGATTATTAGAAACTGACTTTTGTTCAATCGAGATGGCTGGGCTTAGTCCTTCAATTGAGTCAACGTCTGGCTTTTCTACAATGCCTAAAAATTGTCTGGCATAGCTGGAGAGACTTTCGACATAGCGTCGCTGGCCTTCAGCATATAGAGTGTCAAAGGCTAAGGTGCTTTTCCCTGACCCTGATACTCCGGTAATAACAGTTAACTGATCGCGTGGAATTGAAACATGAACATTCTTTAAATTGTGGACTCGAGCGCCTTTAATAACAATTTTGGTAGCCATAATCCTTTTAAACCCCCAGTAAAGATTAAAAAATGCATCTATTTTTATCTTACCATGGGTTCAAAAATGGCGCAAATGGAGCAGAATGCTCGGTTATGGTCGTCGATTGTGCGTTTCGGGATTTCGGTTGTGTGGGCGTTTGGGTTCGATATGGTTATGTTGTCCGTGAATAGCGCGATCTTCAGATAGTGGTTGAGGTCGTCTAAAGAAAGCGTGCTTTAAATTTTTGATAATTCTTAAGACATGTGTGTGACGACAATGTTTCTGATGCATTATATCTCCCAGTTTCCAAATGAACTTTATTTTTTCTTTAGTGTGACAACTGATTTGTGGAAAACACAAGAGATTGGAAGATTTTTGAACAAACTGGTCGGGGTGGCCAGACTCGAACCGACAACCCCTCGCTCCCAAAGCGAGTGCGCTACCAATTGCGCCACACCCCGTACAGAAAATTCAAAATTATAAATATAATTTAATGGTTTCAAATCGATATAGCAAGGACTATTTTAAATCTAAATAATTTTAAACTATCGACCACAAACCATGAAAACTTCTTGATAGCAAAATGGTTCGGTTAAAATTGAAAGACCAATTAAAATTAAGCCGATTGCTAGAAAAGATTTAAAAACTGGTATTTCAATTTTAAAATAGATTTTTAAAATCATGGATATGCCTAGGGCAATCAGAAATAGGCCAGTTATTAATCGACAAAACATTTCAAAACCTCTGCTAGATGGGGTGAGTAGTGGGGCTCGAACCCACGACCCTCAGATCCACAATCTGATGCTCTACCAACTGAGCTATACCCACCATCATAAGTAAATTTATAGCTATTATATGGCTTTTTAATCTAAAAGCCAAATGGAATTTAGTTATGATGGAATTATGGTATGCTATATGTGGTGGTTTTAATTAGGGTAGGGATTAATTAAGATGATTTATAAATGGAATGGTTCGGCTTGGAGTGGGTTGCTACTGGCAGGTTTTGGGATTAACTATACTAGTTTAGCGGTAGATTTGGCAGCAAAGCCGTATAAGTTAACGGTTTGGGTGCATGGAACCAACTTTAAGACTTTATTGCCATTTTCGCATTCTAAATTCAAGCAAACCAAGCTAGAGCATTTCAGTGAGCTCAAATTAGGCTCAGAGTCTTACAAGCGGGCAATCTGCTTGGCCAATCAAGATCAGGAGCAGTTTCCAACGAAAGGCTTTTATTTGTTTCGTTGGCCTGGCCGATTAAGCCATAAGTGTCGCAAGGCGGCTGGGCAAGTTTTATTTCAAGAACTATTCAATTTGATTCAAAAAATTCAAAAATCAGGTAATTATCAAGTGCATTTAACAATTATTGCGCATAGTTATGGTGGCGGTGTGGCATTAGAACTGGCTCAGCAAAACGTAGAAAAAGATTATGCTATACAAATAGATCGTTTAGTATTGTTAGCTTGTCCTGTCCAGGATCGCTTGCAAAAATTAGTGACGTGCCAGACGTTTAAGAAAATTTTTACTTTTTATACTACATCCGATTGGTTACAATGCTTGGCATTGCATGGCTGGGGGGCTTGGTCGGGGCGGCGATTTGTATCAAACTACAATCTTGTACACATTCAGGTCGATAGTTTAAACTGGGGTTTTGGACATAATAGTTTTAAGCAGGAGGGGTTTTTGCAGAATTTGCCAAAAACTTTAACTCTATTAGGTTTGAAGTGGCAAGCTGACTTGAAATTAACAGTTTAATATTTTGAGGGCGAGGGTGATGATGAGCCATGTAGTTCGATGGTTAGTTAATCTGTTGATAGTAGGTGGTTTGTCAGCTGGCGATAGTAAAGATCCTAGAGTAAAGGCGGCGGTTTATCTTAGATTGAATGACCCTGATCTTGAAAGTCGCTTAGATCCAGGGGAGTCCCCAGGCGAATTTATGACAAAATCTCCTTGGGATATAGCATGCTCCAAATCGAGTGGTTTTCTGGATCTGTATGAGGGTTTTCTGCTGCAGGATTATATGGATTCAGATGAGTACAAAAGGGTTCGCCAGTTGCTGGCAATTGAGCATGAGCGTGCACAGTTGAAGTGGGGAAATGTGCATAAGGACCACTTGGAAAACAGTCGGATTGAGCTGCGGGCTGGGCTAGATAAAATAATAGAAGTGAGCACTGCAAGTGGTTACTGGTCATTAGATCAGGTTGATCGATGTCAGGAGCTTCAAGATAAACTGCAAGAAATAGAGCTTAAATTAATTATGTTGCGGGCAAAGAAGTGAGACTTCTCTGCCCGCAATTTTTTTAGGATAGTAATGTTTTTTGCAATAGAACTTCGCTGGCAACATAGACTGAAGTTGCTGCAACTCCTTGGGCAATGGCAGACCCAATTACACAGGTGTCGCTCAGTGAAAAGAGATTAGGTGATTCTTCTAGATCGTAGATGTTATAGTATGGTGTTTCAGGGATGGATGAAAAGCGGCTAAAGCTGTAAAGTAGAACTCCAGCTATAATAGGGGCAGATTTAACTAGGCCAGGTAGGGCGGATTTGGTGTAATGTTCAAATGTTTTGACGGCAGTGATTCCCAACGCACCTAAGCAGGCTCCAGTTTTTAAGTTGTGTAGCATAATTTTATTGGTGAGGTCATGGTATTCTGTTCTGTATTCATCCAGAGCAGTTTGAGCTGCAGTACTATCGGTACTGGTGCTATAAAAATTAACTTCTTCATCACAGTCGCTATTGCTGCAGTAACCGCTATGTTGGGTAACTTTAATTTGGCTACGATAGTTCTTTAAATTTTGAAATGCATTATTAAAATTACTTAAATCAATTGTTGTAAAAATTGTGCCATTAGATATTGTAATAGCGCATAAAATTATGGGTATAATTCTAGACATGGCTTATTCCTTTCTGCTCTTGGGGTAGAGCGGTTGTCAAAATACGCCATCATCATAGTTCAACTTTTTAAAAAAACAAGACTCTATTGTGTATGCTATGCTAGCTGTAATTACTTGAGTTATAATTGTAGTTTTGGTCTGTGGGCTAGTTACTGTGAATAGATTGTCTTGCTTGATTAATTCCGGCCAGCTGTAGTAAGGGGTGGGTGGCAAGTTAGTTTGTCGATAACAGCCGATTCCGATTCCAGCAGTAGCTATTGCTAGGTGGGTTAATTTAGATGTTTGATATCCGGTAGTGCGTCTAATTAGTGCTGGAACTAGATGCGCAAGTACACCAGTGATTATGCCATGTTTGCTATTTCTTAGTAGTAATCTAAATCTTAACCATCTATAAGCCTTGCGATATGATTTTAAACTTTCTTCAGCGACCTTAGTGCCAGTTTCATAATGGTAAGTTGTATTGACAACCGATTTAATTCTAGGGGGTGTGATAATGGGTTGTGTAGTTGTAGTGTTGGTAGAGTTAGATGTAGGGGTCGTAATTGTCGAAGGGATATAAATCGGCGTAATTGTGATATGTTTGTAGACATGAATGTCATCAATCTGCTCATCTAATTCTTGCACAGCTTGATTAAAATTATCTAAATTTACTTGAGCAGTAATAGCTGGGGTAATAGTAAGTAGCGTTAAATATAATTTAAACATCTTAGTCCTTAGGGTTAACCTCGTTTAATGGTGAAATGGTTGGTACAAATCCGTCAAAGGGGTGTTGAGCTATAAATTCTAATAGTTCACCCTGAGTTTGCTGCGGATCAAACTGGTTAATTTTGTAGTTGATACCGGTATAGTGTAGTCCGGTAAAATTAATTGAGGCTGGAACTGTCTTTAGGACAGCATCTAGGTTGTATAGTTTATCATCGATTAGGATGATCTGCTCTGGTTGATAATGAGTTGCGGTCAAGAAAAGGTTTAAAATATCTCCCTTGCTGTGGTTGCAGCAAAATAGCACGCCATCATGGTAGTGGGACTGGTCTGGTAGCACTAAATCATCATAATTGATTTCTGGAACATGAAAATTTAAGTTATTACGCTTTAGTTGTAAGAGGGTCTGGTCAATAATGTTGCCGGATCGGGCGGTTAGACAAATGACATGATCGCAGTTTTGTTCGATTTCTTGAATTGTTTCAATTAGATCTGGCTCGGTTGGAACGAGATCCATTCGATTGTTGATATGAAAGTATAGTTCAGATAGTTCTGGGAAGGAGTATCCACGTTTTAGGTGGTCGCATAGCCAATGGTCAGATCCTAAGTCTGTTTTGGTAGTTAGTAGCGTATTGTCGATATCAAAAATGACTAAGCTGCGCTTGCCAGGATTAAGATAGTTTAATACTTCTCTTAATTTGCTAATGGTTTGAATGCTAGTCCAGCTGTAGTTGGTTCCAGTGGCCAGTAGCAACATTAATGTTAATCTTTTAAATAAATTCATTTGAATGGCATGCCTCTGGATTGAAATTTTAGTTAGTTAAATTTTCTTGTTTGTTTTGTTTAGATTAGACAAAAAAATGGGTTTGGGCTAGTTTAAAATAGTATAAAGCACAAGGGTTACTTTAATATTATTGGGAAGTTTGAGATGTTTTTACGTTATAAATTGCTTTGGATGATGGTCTTGCTGAATGGATGGTCGCACTTTTCAACAGGTGAGGTAGTTGATCGTCTGACAATGGCAGATGTTGCTAGGGCTCGAGAAGAGTTGCTTACAAGTGCTAAGAACAATAAATTTATGAAAAAGGCTTTAATTGCAACTGTTGCGACTGTGATTAGTGCCGGGGCAATTTTATTAATTAAGGCGATGCCAGCTTGGAGTGAATTTAAAGATTATCAAACTGATCGACGAATACTGAATACTGTTGATCGGGGAACTATGCAAGATACAATTGATGCTGTATTTAATGTGACGAAAGGGCAAGCGGTTGCGTTTAGGCCGGTGCATCTTCGTCAAGTGATGTTAGTTCAAGAACGAGCCATTCGTAATTGTATTGCTAGTGAGACGGTTAAAAATCAAACTTGGGGTAATCAGCTAATCGGTCTGGCACGAGCGGGATGTGGCTTAGTTGCGACTGTAATGGCGCCACAAATTTTAGCTCCGGTTGTCAATAAATATAATGATGTTTTTGGGCGGCGAGATTTTACTTGGTTGGTAGGTCGTCATTTAGGAATGGCGCAACAATATACGATTTTGAAGCAGACTCAGATTGTGTGGGATCCAACTGCTTACTTATCTCAGGGCGCATCGCCTAAAGATGCGGATATGTCCGCTATGGCTCAACTGTATCAGATGAACTATGCTAAAATGTTGTTGTCTGATCGACAAAGTGCACAACAGATTGGTAAAGAGGCTTGTATCGCCCAAATTAATCATATCATTCATCAAACTGGTTACATCATAGCGGATATTCAACTGAGAGCTTGTGACTCTAAGCAGGCTGATATGCTGGAGCAGTTGGCAGAACAGCTTTATCAAATCACATTTGAATTGGCTTTGCAGTTAGAGCCGCTTGTGGTGCAGAATCAGACCAGTGAGCTCTTTAAAGAGTTGCGTCTATTCCAGGCAGCCTGTTCAGCTACAGTTAACAGCGTGGTCTTGTTGCTGAATAATTAGAGGTAGAGATTGTGTCGCAGATTAAAGGAGACAAGCCAACCCCTTTAATGCAACAGTATTTTGAGATTAAATTGCAGTATCCGGATACATTGTTAATGTTTCAGGTGGGCGATTTCTTTGAGCTCTTCTTTGATGATGCGGTGCAGGCAGCGGGGTTTCTTAATATTACCCTAACTAAGCGTGGTACTAATTTGGGTGAGCCAATTCCGCTGTGTGGTGTGCCAATGCATACGGTAGATGTCTATTTAGCCAAGTTAGTAAAAGGAGGCTTTAAGGTTGCGATTTGTGAACAATTAGAGGAAGCGCAACCTGGTAAAGTAGTTCAGCGGGGTGTGACGCGTGTTTTGACACCGGGAACTTTGGTTGAAGCAAATCTATTAAATGACAAGTCAGCTTCTTATTTTTGCTCGTTTTATCCAACTGAGACTAGTTGGGGGGTCTTATTTGGTGAGTTGCTAACAACGCAATTATTTGCAACAGTGATTCCAGCGCAAGCTTTTCGGGTTTTAGAATCAGAGCTTTCGCGTTTCTTTCCAGATGAAATTCTGGTACCCAGTGGTGGGCAGGGGAAGCAGTTGCAATCGTTCTTTAAAGCTTTGGGGTATGTGACTACGGCTCAGCCTGAGCTGCTTGATCAGCTACAGATTTCAGAATTACAGCAGTGGGTGGCCGAACAATTTTCAGAAATAACGGCTCATAATGTTTTGCAAGCTCCGGCGATTCAAGGGGCTTTAGGTAATTTCCATAACTATTTAAATAAGTGTCAGCAGCGGTCGTTGATGCAATTTAATCAGATTCATTTTTATCAACCAGAAGATTATTTAATTTTAGATGTAGCGACTCAGCGCCACTTAGAGTTGGTTAATAATAGTTATGATGGGAGTCGCAAGTATACTTTGTTAGAGCATTTGGATCAGGCGGTGACAGCTATGGGATCACGAATGTTGCGAAAGTGGTTAATGCGTCCATTGGTAATTCGGTCTGAAATTATCAAGCGTCAAGAGGCGGTTCAAGCTTTGGCGACCAATATCTTAGAGCGTGAAAAAACCATTCAAATCTTAAAGCAAATTTCTGATTTTGAGCGCGCTGTCGGACGAATTGGTCTTGGTAGGGGGCAGTTGTCAGATTATTTACACTTGCAAGTTACTCTGTTAGAACTACCCAACTTAAAGCAAATCTTAGCAAACTTTGAAAAGGTAGAGCTGCTTCAAATTATTAATCAACGGCTACTAGATTTTACTAGTTTGCAGCAGTTGCTGCAAAGTGCCTTAAACTCTAACCCGGTTCGAGATTGGGTAATTGCGGCTGGATACGATGTTGAGCTTGATCGAGTTCGTGAACTTGTGCAGCATGCTAGTCAGAAGATCATCGACCTAGAGTTGTGCGAGCAAAATAGCACTGGAATTAGTTCTTTAAAGATTAGATATAATCAGATACAGGGCTATTATATTGAAATTACTAAGGCTAATCTGAGTCAAGTGCCAAGCCATTATATTCGACAGCAGACTTTAGTTGGTAAAGAGCGCTATGTGACCATTGAATTACAACATTTGCAAGCTGAGTTGGAGCAAGCGCGTCAAAATATTGGTGCACTGGAAAGTCAAATCTTTGCAGCAGTGCAGTTGCAGGTTGGTGCCTATGTGCATGATCTGCGTAAGTTAGCGCAGGCGTTGGCAAATTTGGATGCTTTGCTGGGCTTGGCGAATGTGGCATATGCGCATGGTTATGTGCGACCAGATTTTAATGAAGAGCGGCAAATCGTAATTCGAGATGGGCGACATCCAGTAGTTGAGCAGCTGCTAGATGTTAAGTTCA
>JAHFBM010000036.1 GCA_023250055.1 bacterium
TTGCAATGCTTGCTACAGTAGGTATTAGCATGACAGTTGATGCCTATTGACCAATTGCAGATAATGCTGGTGGTATTGCAGAAATGGCTGGTTTTGACAAGTCAGTTCGTGTGATTACTGACAAGTTAGATGCGCTTGGCAATACTACAGCTGCGATGGGTAAAGGTTTTGCAATTGGATCAGCCTTGTTAACGGCTTTAGCATTGTTTAATGCTTATGCTGGCGAAGCGCATGTTTTAGTTTTAAATATTTTGTCTCCGTTAGTGATTGCGGGTGTTTTCTTAGGTGGGGTAATACCATTTATGATTTCAGCTTTAACAATGCGTTCAGTTGGTAAAGCTGCTTTACAAATGGTGATGGAAGTTCGTAGGCAATTTCAAGAAATTCCAGGGCTAATGCAGGGGACAGCTGAACCTGATTATAAGCGCTGTATTAGTATTAGTACTAAAGCTGCTCTGCGCGAAATGGTATTGCCGGGTTTGATTACAATGATTTCGCCAGTTATTATCTTCTTTGCTCTGGGCAAGGAGGCTTTAGGTGGATTATTAGTTGGTGCAACTATTACAGCAATTTTATTAGCCTTGATGATGGCAACCGGTGGTGGAGCTTGGGATAATGCTAAGAAGTACATTGAAACCGGTGTGCATGGTGGTAAGGGTTCTACGACTCATATGGCAGCAATTGTAGGTGACACGGTAGGCGATCCATTTAAGGATACATCTGGGCCAGCTTTAAATATTTTAATTAAATTAATGTCAGTAATTGCGTTATTGCTTGTAGCTTTATAATTTTAGATGTAGCTAATCACAGTGGGCTGGGTCATTGCGAGGAGCCTACTTTTGGCGACGCGGTAATCTACTTAAAGTACTTAAACTAGTAGATCGCCACACCAGGCTTCGCCGGTTCGCGATGACGGGCTGTGAATGTCAGTAATTGCGTTATTGCTTGTAGCTTTATAATTTCACATAAATCTTGTTGGCGCGGCTCAGTAGAAATACTGGGCCGTTTTTTTTATTTCAATTGCCTTTGCTGGTCTCTAATTGCTATTTTTGAAGCAAGGAATAATTTAAGGGGCGGGGGTGGGGTAATGTTGCGAGCGGTGTTATTTAAAATTTTATTTTTAATTGGGCTGGCCCTTTTCTTGCCTCGGATTCTATTGTTATATGCACCGTATGCAGCTCATATTAATCATAATTTGCGACTTCAACAGACTGATGACATAGAAATCGGATTGATTAGCCTGCCGGATTATCTTAAGATGCACTCTTCGCATAGTAGCATCTCCAATGTTTTGCTTGTAACCAATCAATTGAACAGCTTTAATCAAGAACAATACTTAGGATATTTAGCAGATTATAGGTTACATCCTAAATTAATTTATCAAATCACACCGCAAGTTGTTGCCAAGCTTCCAAGTCATGTGCATAGTAAGCGGCAGTGTCTATCAGATTTTCTAGTGCCACAATTGGAGCTGTCAGAGCTTGAGCAGGTTGAGGGAGTAGTTGTAGATCTGCAAAATTCTGGTTTTGTGACAGATCAAGCGCTTGATACACTAATTCAGGTAATGCAATTAGCGGTTGTAGCACATAAACCAGTTATGCTTTTAGATCGGCCTAATCCATTAGGGTACTTATATGAGGGACCGATGGCCGAACTGAAAATTGGTCGATCACGAGCGAAGATTCCATGGCGGTATGGAATTAGCTTGGGAGAATTGGCTAGTTTTTTAAATTCAGCCTATTTAGATGACCAATTGAAGTTAATTATTTTGCCTGTGCGGAACTATTTGCGCAATCAACAAGCAGTGAAATTTGAGCAGTTGCAGCTAGTTTATACGCAAAGCTTTTTTGAGTTACTTAATCAGATTTGTCCAGCCGATATCAAGCGAGATTGTCATGATGACTTTCAATGTTTTTCGTTGCCGGAGTATTTAAATTTTCCAATTAATAAGTGGTATGAATTGCGCTCTACGTTGCGTAAATATGAAATTGATGTATCATTGTGTCGCTATTTAAATCGGCGCACGCAGCAGCATTTTGTAGGCGTTAGGTTGATGATAAATGATATAAATCGAGTTTCATATGTAATGTTATGGCAAGCGATTGTTCAGCAAATGCAGCAGGCTCAAATTAGTGTGCATAGCTCGGAGAAAATTAATCGTTTATTTGGTAAGAATACTGCTAAGCGGTTGTTACAAGGTAAGTTTAGTGTCGAATTTTCGCAACGCTTAAATCTTGATTTACAGGGATATGCTGCGCGTATTAAGCCATTCCTATTGTATCGACCATGGCCAATTCCAGTGCTGCATTGAATCTCATTTATTTATGATCAGATAAGATTTGCTGAAGATTTTTGTGAGTTTGGCTTAGCCTCTGTAGCATATTGGCTAGGGCTTCGATCTGAGCTGCCTGCTCATATGGATCTTTATTTATAAGATAAGCGCAAGTTATACCGGTTATGGCTATTTCTTTTTCTATATTGGTTATCGTATTTGAGAGTGGTTCTATTCTGGCAACTAGAATTTCAGAATCCATGGCATTAATGCTAGTTGTAGGCAAGGATGCAATAGCTGCAATTAGAGCAATAACTTTCAAAATTTGTTTAGACATGACAGAAGTTCCTATGAGGTTTAATAATGTTTTTACCTGTTAAATTATAAGAGTGTGCAAATGTTTTGCAAGTTTATATGGACTTAGAGGGATGGCTGCCTTATCGGGACATTCTAGGAACATAATTGATGCTTGCACCAGTTTTATTCT
This sequence comes from bacterium, assembly GCA_023250055.1. GTDB lineage: Bacteria > Babelota > Babeliae > Babelales > JABDEC01 > JAHFBM01. The sequence goes on from JAHFBM010000036.1 coordinate 2,760, forward strand.
GGTCGCAGTCAACTCTTTTTTGTGTTGTATTAATAGGTCGTCACTTGATTTAGAGTTGCTAGCTGCAACGGGTCAGGCCATTGCAGCTAGAATTAAAACCAGTTTGTGATGATAGTCTATTAACATCGAACGCCTTCGGCTTATTTGTAATCAGATGTCATTCTCTTAATGACAGCGTTTATTTCATTACTGGTGTCATCGGCGGCAACTTTCATATCAGTAACAAAAGCAAGTTCAGCATCTCGAAGTGGTTTAGAAGCTAGTGGTGCTAATCGTGAGCTCTGGGCATTTTTTAAATCTTGCTCAAGTGCTTTGTGCTCTTGGCTTAGAGTCTGTAATTCTTTAGTTAGTACTTTAATTTTAGCGGCTTGTCCATGTGGATCTTGAGATAAAAGGTAGGATCGGAGCATGTTTCTCATATTTATGTCTTGTGTGACTTTTGTAATTTGAAATGGAAGCTGGTCTCTTCTAAGTTTTAAAAGTGTTTGTTCTAGTATATTTGAATCCATGGCATTGAGTTTGGCTGTAGGCAAGAATGCAATAGCTGAAATTAGAGCGATGACTTTCAAGATTTGTTTAGACATGACAGAAGCTCCTATGAGGTTTAATAATGTTTTTACCTGTTAAATTATAAGAGTGTGCAAATGTTTTGCAAGTTTACATGGACTTAGAGGGGCGAGTAATCGCCCCCCCAGTTAAAACTGTATTATAGCCAAGCTCACTTAGTAGCGCACACTACGTCATCGCGAGCCCCTTGTGGGTGTGGCGATCCACTTGCGTCATCGCGAGCCCCTTGTGGGCGTGGCGATCCACTTGCGTCATCACGGGCCCCTTGTAGGTGTGGCGATCCACTTGCGTCATCGCGAGCCCCTTGTGGGCGTGGCGATCCACTTTAAAAGTTAGCCAGTAGATTGCCACGTCGCCAGAAAAAGGCTCCTCGCAATGACATACTGGTTAGTAGCGCACGCTGCGTCATCGCGAGCCCCTTGTGGGCGTGGCGATCCACTTAAAAATTAGCAAATAGATTGCCACGTCGCCAAAAGAAGGCTCCTCGCAATGACATGAAATAGATTGCCACGTCGCCAAAAGAAAGCTCCTCGCAATGACCCAGCCTTTGCCAAGACTATGGCGGGCAGGCAATGTTGGTTTGTGCAGGGCTTGCTGCAATTAGCTATATAGCGCCTTTAATGCTTTTTCGATTTCTGGCAAATTAATTCCCACAATGCTTTTTATTAATTTTCCGGATTGGAAAATTAAGGTAGTTGGGAAGGCGCCGACTCCATAAGTAGTCGCAATTGCCTGATTTGCCTTTAAATCATGATCGATTTTAACAAACTTTAGCTTAGGATAATCAGTGGCCATTTTTTCAAAAATTGATTTGTACACCTTGCAAGCACCACACCAAGCTTCAGCATGATATTCAGCCACGACGGGCATAGTTGCTGTTTTCAGCAGCTCAGCAAATTGTTCTTGACTGGTAATAATTTGCAGGGTGTTAGTAGCTGTAGTTGCCGGTGTAGTAGTTGTAGCAGGTTTAGCAACGACCGGATCTGTTGGTGACTTGGCGGATGTAGTAGCCTTGGCTGCAGCTTTAGGATTAATTTGTTTCTGAATAGCTGCTTCTAGTTTGTCAGGACTGCCACCAACTACTATTTCAACAGGCTGATTAGTGTTGCCGTTCATAAAAATCAAGGTTGTGGGTAGAGCGGTAATTTTATGTTTTTTAGCGATTTCTTTGTTGCCAGTAACCATGTCATCTATTTTGACAAAAATTATATCAGTGAACTTTTCAGCTAAATTTAAAAACGGTTGAACAAACATCTTGCAGGCCGGACACCATGCTTCAGCATGATATTCTGCAACTACCAATTTAGGTGCTTTTTTAACAGTTTGTTCAAGTTCATCTAGAGATTTAATGTCTTTGGGCGCATTTTTAGCAACGGCTACTTTGGTTGGGCTAGCACTTTCTGCAAAGGTCTTGACCGCGGCGGTTAGTTTTTCTTTGTCAGCGCCAACTACGACTTGAGTCGGTTTTTGAGCGGGGTCTTGTAAAAACACAAAGGTTGGAAAAGCTGAGACCTTGTACTTTTTTACGAGTTCATTTGATTTAGTACCATCAACTTCCAAAAAGTTGATTTTAGGATTTTGATTTGCCAGAGATTCATAGGTTTTGGCAATCATTCGACAGGCACCACAATTTGGTGATGCGAATTTAATAACGACCGGTTTGTATTTGCCTAGATCGGCAACGGTGCCAATTTTGTGAATCGTACTAGTTTGATGTGGCTTGGCAGCCTCTTTGCTAATTAAATTTGAACTGGCAATTAACATAGTCAGTAGGTAAGTTCCATGTTTTAGCTGATACTGTTTTAACATAGCGTAACCCTTTCATTTGTAAGAGAAATAAATATAAAAACTAATACTATCTATTTAGATGAATATGCAATACAACCTTAAAAAAATCTAGTTTAAAGAAATATTCTTAACAATTCGATAGAAGCAGTTTTACAAGAATTTTGTAGCATTGCAAATATTTCAATGAGAATAAAATAGATTAAATGTTAATCCAAAAATTATAAATACCACTTTGATTTTAAGGAAAAATAGTTGATATGAAAATCTATTGCCTACTGCTTAATAACCGGATACAGTGTAATTGAATTTGGAGAGATGGTTAATTCAAATATTCATTATCGATAATATTTTAATCAGTAAGGAGTTCTATGGCTAGTATGCAGATTGATTCTAGCAGGGGGAGTGTCGGTAATAGTTGGGCTGGTATTAAATTACCAGTTGAGCAATTAACAGCTCTGCAAAATTATCAAGTAGTTAAACGAGATGGATCATTAACAAATTTAATGATAGACAAGATTGTTGATACTTTGCAGCGCACCTGTGCTAGCGTTGGGCACACGATGGGGCAAGATCAGGTTTTAGAAGAGGTGGTTAAGAATCTTTTTCATCAAATTAAAACCTATGAAGTGGTTGATGTTTTAATTTTATCAGCGGCTTCGTTGATCGAGAAGGATCCGATTTATAGTAAAATTGCAGCTAGATTTTTGTTGCAGAAGATTTCTAAAGAAGTGCAAGGGGCTTCAGTTACCAATCAAACCTTAGATAAATTGTATCGTCAGGCGTTTATTGCGGGAATCTATAAGGGTGTTGAAGCTAAACACTTTGATGTTCGCTTAGCGGATTTTGATTTGAATTATCTAAGCCAGCACATTATAATTCAGCGTGACTATGATTTAGAGTATTTAGGGTTGCAAACTCTGCATAGTCGTTATTTGGTTAAGATTGGCGGCGTTCGCTTAGAAACGGTTCAGGCTTTTTGGATGAGAATTGCTATGGGTTTAGCAATTAATGAGCCGGAAAAAAATGAACGAGCTATCGAATTTTATAATCTTCTGTCAACTTTGCATTTTGTGCCAAGTACGCCAACATTGCTACACTCAGGTTTGACTAGGGCGCAACTAAGTTCTTGCTTCTTGTCAACTATCAACGATGACTTGAATCATATTTTTAAATGCATGGGTGATAATGCTAATATGTCCAAGTGGTCAGGTGGAGTTGCAACTGATTGGTCAAATTTGCGAGCAACCGGTGCTATGGTTAAAAGCATTAATGTTGAGAGCCAGGGCGTCATTCCTTTTTTAAAAGTTGCAAATGACGTGACAGCTGCAATTAATCGTAGTGGTCGTCGCCGTAGTGCAACTGTGGCATATCTTGAAGTTTGGCATTATGACTTTGAGGATTTCATGGACTTGCGGCGTAATACTGGTGATGAGAGGCGTCGGGCGCATGATATGAATTTTGCCAGCTGGATTCCAGATCTATTTATGAAGCGAGTCGAGCAGGATGGTTTGTGGACGCTTTTTTCACCACATGAAGTGCCAGATTTACATCATATTTATGGTAAAGAATTTGAACTGCGTTATTGTGCTTACGAAAGTCAAATACCGGCTGGTAAGTTTGAATTGTCAAAGCAAGTATCGGCGCGTGAATTGTGGCGAAAGATGTTGACTCGTTTGTTTGAAACTGGATATCCATGGGTGACATTTAAAGATCCAAGTAACATTCGCTCTCCCCAAGATCATGTCGGGGTAGTTCATTCATCTAATTTGTGTACTGAAATTACTTTAAATACATCCGAGAGTGAAACAGCGGTATGCAACCTAGGATCAGTCAATATTGGTGTGCATATGGTGAATGGTAAACTTGATGAGGTGCAGTTTGAAAAAACGATTACAACTGCTATTCGGATGTTAGATAATGTCATCGATTTAAATTATTATCCAACTAAAGAGGGCCAAAATGCAAACAGTCGCCACCGTCCTGTGGGGCTTGGCATGATGGGGTTTCAAGATGCGCTGTTTAAATTAGATTTGGCAATGGATAGCGTTGAGGTTTTAGAATTCACTGATTTGCTTACTGAGAAGTTTTCTTATTATGCTATTTTAGGTTCCAGTCGCTTGGCGCGTGAGCGTGGAGTATATCAAAGTTACAAGGGCTCCAAGTGGGATCGTAATCTAATGCCACTTGATACTATTGATTTATTAGAGCAAGAGCGTGGACAAAAGATCGAAATTGATCGTCAAAGCCATTTGGATTGGTCATCGGTGCGTGAGCATATTCGCAAATATGGCATGCGCAACTCAAATACTATGGCAATTGCACCAACAGCAACTATTTCTAATATTGCTGGCTGTGTACCATGTATTGAACCGATTTATAGTAATATTTACGTTAAGTCTAATATGATGGGCGAGTTTACGCTTGTAAATAAATATCTAGTTGATGATTTGAAGAAATTAAATCTCTGGGATCAAGATATGCTAGACCAGATTAAATATTTTGATGGTAGTTTACAGCAAATTAATTGTTTACCAGAGCATATTAAGCATAAATATCGGGGTGCTTTTGAGATCGATCCGGCTTGGTTGTTGGATTTAACTGCAAAGCGCAGCAAGTGGATTGACCAAAGCATTTCGCACAATGTATTTATGAAGGGTGTTTCGGGTAAAAAGCTAGATGAGATTTATATGTCGGCTTGGCGTAAGGGTTTGAAAACAACCTACTATTTGCGCACACTGGCTGCTAGTCAAGTCGAAAAATCAACTTTGGATGCTAAGAAGTTTGGCTATACCCAGAAGCGTGAGTATGTTGTTCAGGATTCTGAGGTAGTAGCATCACAGTCAGAACCAACTGTAACGATTTCCAAGCAGGGCGATTTGTGTAAACTCACTGAAGGTTGTGATGTTTGTCAGTAGCTAAGCTGTATAGCAGCGCATACTATGTTATTGCGAGCCCCTTGTGGACGTGGCGATTCACTTGCGTCATCGCGAGCCCCTTGTGGACGTGGCGATTCACTTGCGTCATCGCGAGCCCCTTGTGGACGTAGCGATTCACTTGCGTCATCGCGAGCCCCTTGTGGGCGTGGCGATCC
>JAHFBM010000037.1 GCA_023250055.1 bacterium
TGGATGGACCACCTTATCAGGGCTCCAACCAATATCAACTGGATTCCAGTCTATCCAACTCTGAAGAATTAAATGATTCAAAGGCTGTAGCTCAAGACCTAGAAGTGGGTACTCACTTTTTTCTGAATCTGTAGCCATTGTAAGACAATTAAGTGATAAAGCTAGCATTAAGAATTTTAGTTTCATAGTGACCTCCTATTTTTATTCTGTTTTACTTTAATAATAATTGGTTAAAAGCTTTAAAGGCAATAGTTTTCTTTAAGTTTTCTTCGTGTTTGGGAGACGTGGCAATGACGTATGAGTATGCTGGGGTTCGCAATGACCCAGCTTCTGCCAAGGCTACGGTGGGCAAGCAGTGCTGATTTGTGCAGATCTTACTGCAGTTAGCTATAGCGAGCGATATGTTGGTTATCGCTTGCGCTTAAACTTTGACCGGCAGATTTTTTGCCACGAATGCGATTCAAAGTAAGCATTACTTCTTCACGGGTTAATTCTTTAAGCCTGGGTGATAGCGGTGGGAAATCAGCCTCGCTGAAAAGCTGAGATGTCAGGCTGCGGGGGGACTTAGAAATTAACAGTTTTGACTCCTGAAGTTGTTGACTATCCTTAGATCTTATGCGTAAAGTGGTTGCCATTTCTCGATACTTGGTATCTGCAGTTTGCCGTCCTAATTTCGCATTCTTTCTAGCCCGTCCAGCTTGCAAGTCTAGACATAGGCTTAGGCTTAAGCCTAATATGCTAATTACTGTTTTAATATTTTTCATAAAAACCACACCCCTTTTTTAAGTTAATTTTTTATATGGTAGCCAAAATGAAATTAAATTCAAGTATTGTGTTGACTGGGATATTGTTTTCGGTAAATAATTTATTGGCAAGAACAGTGGCAGTTCTAGTGCATGGAACCTGGGCAACCAGTGAATCATGGTGTCAGCCAGGTGGGGGATTTTTTGAGACTATAAAGGGCCAGTTGGTTAAAAATCAAATCCCTCTGTTGAACTTTGCATGGTCTGGCAAGTTGTCAACCTTAGAGCGGCTGAGGGCCAGTCAGTCCTTGGCGGCTTTAATTAAAAGTTATCCAGAATGCGTGAAATTTATTCTTATTTCCCACAGTCATGGTGGAAACGTATCAATGGGCGCCTCACAATTATTGAGCGATAGCGGTCAAATTTTAACGATTTACAATCTAGGTACCCCAATTGACTTTGAAAGCTATCAACCGAACATGCAAAGCGTGAGGTATTGCTTTAATATTTTTTCATTTGGAGATTTGTATCAGCCGATTTTAGGCTACTATCAGCGGGTTTTGCCGTGTCATCCTAGAATTTATAATGTTCTATTGAATGTTGATGGGCGTTATCTGAATCATGAAGAGCTGCATAGTTCAATGGTGGCATACAGCTTATTGGAGTTAGGAGCCAGTCTCTTGAAATTTGATTCTACCCAAATATTATTAGCCCAGATCTGTGGGCAACGATTAAAATCGATTGATGTTGATTTGAACTTTGCGACTAAGTTGGTGCAGGATCAAAAGTTGCAGGCGGCTATTTGCTGGCAACTTGCGCATCCAGAGCTAGGGCGCAATTAACATGAATACATGAGATTTTACTGTCTTCTTAGTGGTAAGGGGGCGGGTACAGAGTACGTTTCAGTTTCTGTCCATGATAGCACTGATTTTAGATCATCCCAATTTTGTGGTACAGTGCCAGATGGGGTTTCTCCCCAAACAAAATTTACAGAAGATACTTCGTCATCAAAAAAGAATGGATCAGTTTCTTTTGGTTCGATTTCATCTATGGCCATTGTCAAGCAGTTTAGTGTTAGAGCAAGTGCCAATATATTTAATTTTAATTTCATATAACCTCCCATTTTATATTACAATTCACTTTAATGTTATCAATTAAAGTTGTTTAAGCGCAACATTCTGTACAACTTTTTGTAAAATATTACTCTAGAGCTGGCGCCGTGGTAGGTAGTGGGGCTAGAACTTGGCGCCAACTGTATAGTCCATGTCTTAAGTCTAGATTAGATAAGATTAATTTTTGCTGAGTTTCACCGGCAGGACTATCAAGATGTTCAATTAGTTTGACAGCTAACAAACGCTCTTGATTGTTAGGCCCCAATGGCTTATAACTAATACTGATTAAAAAATTACGCATTTCATCTGGAATTCTACTAGTGTCGTTATATTCACTCCATTCTTGTAGTTTAGATTTGTTTACCCGTGAAAGGATTGAGTCGCTACCGTGGGTATTAGAGCTTAGGATCAAAGCACAAGAGTATGCTATTAGAATAGTTGAATTTAATAATTTCATCAAAAAATCGCTGTGTTTTAAGGTTAAATTAAGTATGAGCTGCCCACAAATCTAGGGCAGCTTACGCATTTAGAGCTATGGTGTAACTGAGTCGACTAAGTGTATTTTGGCAGATAGCTGATCTAAAATTCCATTGATAAACTTATAAGCATCCTGTTCTGCAAAGCATTTGGCGAGTTCAACGGCTTCATTAATAATAATATTAACGGGGGTTTTGGTGTTCTTAAGTTCCCAAAGCCCAATTCTTAAGATGATTAATGTGACACAACCTAATCGGTCTAGTCGCCAATTATCTAGTACGGGCTTGATTTCTGTATCTAGCTCTTCACGCTGATCAACAATTGCTTGTACCATTATCGCGATATCGCCATCAGATAAGATATCTAGATCATAGCCTTTGTTAAATGTTGCAATAATATCACTCAGTGGCACTTGATACTCATAGGCATCTTGTGCATAGAGAAAATGAAAAACTAAAGAGCGAAATACTCGCCGAGAAATTGCTTGCTCGCTTAAAAGAGCAGTGCCTTGTTGCCAGGATCTATCATCAGACATCTATTTACTTACCCGCTCCAGATAACTAGCATCACGACAGTCTACTTTAATAACATCACCTTCGTTGACAAATAAAGGCACTTGCAAAGTTAAGCCAGTTTCTAAGGTTGCCGGCTTAGTTGCACCACCTTGAGCTGTATTGCCGCGCACTCCAGGAGGAGTATTGGTAATTACTAGGTTCATAAAGTTTGGCGGGGACATGTCGATTGGTTTTTCATTGAAGTAGGTTATAACATAGACTTCCTGTTCTTTGAGATAGTCAATTACAGCATCTAGCTGATCACGATTAAAGGTGGCCTGTTCAAAGGTTTCTTGATTCATGAAGTTATAATCATTGCCATCTTGGTAGAGAAACTGCATTTCGCAAATTTCCATATCAGGCTCTTCAAAGCGGTCTTCTACGCGGAATGTCTCTTCATAAGTTGAGCCAGAGATTAAATTTTTCATTTTGGTGCGGACAAATGCGCCGCCCTTGCCAGGTTTAACATGTTGAAATGCAACTACGCGGTGCGGGGCACCTTGATAGAGAAACTTGGTTCCCTTACGGAATTCTGAAGCTGAAATCACGCCCAATTTCCTTCACTATATGAAACAATCGATCATTTATTTATAGATTAAGTGTAGATAAGCAGTGTCAAAAAAGCAAATTAGGGTTGCTGTTTGTTTTTTCTATTGATTTTTAATTGCCTAGATCTATAAACTTAAAGTTAGTTATTAAATATTGAGCTTGGCTTTAACTGATTATGGAGAGAAAATGAAGAAATCAATATGGGGGTTATTGTTAGTTGGCTGGTTTACTCAAGTTAATGGTCATGGGTTTGATTTTTATGTAAGTAAGGTAGATGCAATACGTGCACTGCAGAGCGAGCAGGAAAGGGTCGCTGCTAGGAAGACCCTTGGGGGGGAATTAGCAGCGGATATTAATAACTTGGTGGTAGTTGAGTATTTGTTGAGGAATTTGATTTCAGATTCTATAGGATATGAACTTAAGCTTGATTTTGTTACTAAGCAGGATCTGGTTGAAGGCTTCTTAACGCGCAATTCTCAGAAATTTGTGAAGGCTTATAGTAAAAAATTAATGTCGATTGATTTTAGTTTAACCGAAGAGACGCAGCAAATTATTGGTGATCGTGTACGGAGCTTGCTTAAGCAGGAGATGGACGCTAGCGATCGATTGAATGGGTCTGTCGCTGTTTCATCGAGCGCACTTGCTTCGCCCAAACCTACTATAGTCGATGGTCGCTCTAGCGAGGACAGCGATAGTGATGATAGAAAATCTCCAGAGCTGACTCCAGCTAAGCCAAACCCAGCTGCACTGGCGTTAGGGGCTAAAGGGCTTAGGCGGGCTGGATTAGCACCAGCACAGCTCGCACCAGTACAGCCAGCGGAGTCTTTAGGGCAGGCCGAAAAAGACACTCGCAATAGGATTAATAGGCAAAGAGTAATGCATTTAAAGGCAGCGATTCCAATAGATGATCGTGTTTGGGAAACTAAGGTGAACGGTATAGTGCTAATAAGTGAAGATCAGTTGGTAGAGAATGTTGAAAAGAAAAATGGTGTTTGGACCTATGTCGAGCCAGAAGATGGGCCAGATGATGATGGTTTAGATGATGATGAAGATTAAAATAGAGAGAGTGGAGATGGAGATGAAGAGATTTATTTTAGGTCTATTATTGAGTTTTGGAACAGTAAGCTTAGCGCTTCAATTTAAAGATTTTCAAAGTGCAATTGATGGTAATATGTCTAATGCAGAGCTTTTAGAATTATTAAATCTTAATGAAGACTTTAGAAATTTAGTAATAGTTGAGTATTTGCTTAATAGTCGATTTCAGTTGCCAATGGTTAATTTAATTGCAATGGGTACTGATAAGTTTGAGTTATTATTAGATCAGTTAAAATTTTTTGGTACTAGTACCAGTCCGATAAATATTTTAAATAGTTTATTGGGAGATGCAGACCGGGCGCTTATTGATCAAGTTGCTGATATACAGCAAAAGATCTTATCGCAAAACTTGTTGATGATATTGAATAATAAGCTTGCTAGGGTTACGGATCGACCAGGGTCAGTATCACCAATAGCTGTGATACCAGGACCATTGCCAGCAAATGGGCAGCGGCAAAATTTATTGGCTGGCATTCAAGGATTTAATCGGGGGGATCTGAAAAAGCCTGCACCAAATCAAGTGCCTGCATCAGTAGTTGTTCCTGCTTCAAGTTCTGCTGTAGCGTCTTCAAGTCCTGTACCTATGCAACCTAGCGCATTAGCAGGCTTGTTGGCACAAATTAGAGGGCAAGGCATAACTCTGAAGCCAGCTGCTGATAGGGTGTTGCCAAATAAGCCTACTCCACCAGCAACTACTGCTGCACCAGCACCAATAGTTAATGATATGGCGGATCGTTTACGATTAGCACGATTAGCACAATATGGTAGCGATGATGAAAGTGGTAATGATAGTGATGAAGGTGAAGATGGTAGGCCGTTAGCTTCAGCATTAACAGTGTCAGCGCCAGCTCCAGTGTCAGCTGCAGCTCCAGCGCCAGTGCCAGCACCAACAGCGCCAGCTCCAGCAGTGTACAATAATAGCCTTGAAGCTAGAGCAGCAAGAAGGGCAGCAAAGGCAGCAACAGGGTCTGTTCCGGTTTTAAATCCAACAATAACTTCTGGGGGACGGGTTCCAGGACCTAGTCAACTGCCAACTGTTAATTTAACTCAAGTTGAGCGGCCAGAATGGGCCCAGAATTTAGACATTGCGATAGATGACAGTTTGATTACAGAAGTTGATGGGTATATGGCGCCAGTTATTAATAAATTATTGGCGGCTGAACTAGGCGATCAAATAGAAGATGCTACTTTGGCAAAATATTATTTGCTATTTAAGCGATTAGATAAAAATCCGGCTATTGGTATTAAAGATGGTAATAAAGTAGTAATACAAGATAAGGTGAATGCCTGGGTGGCTAGGCAGGCAGCGGCTCAAAAAGCAGGATGATGGCTTTCTACTTACTAGTTTCTAAGTATAAGTGGATCGCTATGCCCGCAAGGGGCTCGCGATGATGGGGAAAATGACCTGGGAAGTTGATAATTGATATTTAGTGTAATTGTAATTAGTGAAAGTGTGCTGTCGGGTGTGATGGCCTGCAGCAACATAAAAAAGGAGGACTAAAAATGAAGTTGTTTAAAATGTTAAGTGTGATGTTGCTACTTGCGCCAGGGATATTAATGGCAGCGCGGGACTATCGGGATTATATGGAACTTGCGGGGCAGGTACCAGTGGATAGGGGGACGATCGCAGATTCTTTGGAAAGTGACGGAACAATTGGCAATGTGGCAATTGTTGAAATGCTTTCAAATAAATTAATGAATGTTACTTTTGATAAATTAGCTACTCAGAAGATGATGTCTAAAAAGCAGGCATTGCTCGCTTGGTTAAAAGCTAAGCCAGCGGTAGTGGTTGCTCCGGCAGCAGTTACGCCACCGGCCGCTTCGGTTGATAGTGCTGAAGCAGCGCGAGTGAAGGCCTTGGAGGATGAAGTTGCTAGGCTTAAGGCACAATTGGCGGTACAAGGTGGTACAGCTGCGGGAGCACCGGCATTATCATCAGATACAGGTACAGTTAATTCTGAAGAAGAAGAGGCGCGCCAAGCAAGAATTAAAAGAGCAGATGCTTTTTTGGAAAAAGAATCTGCTTTTTTGAAAGAATATATGATCGACAGAGATAGTGCTCAGAAGAAGCATGATGGAGCAGTTGAAGTACTTGCCACTGCCAAGAGGAACGGTAACAGCGTTGAAATTAGTGCTGCCGAAACCAATTTAGAGATGTTTGCCAAAAGGCTAAAGAAGCATAAAGATGCAGTTGAGTTTGCAGAGAAAAAAGTTGAAACTGCTAAAGAGAAGCTTAAAGCCGCTAAGGAAGGCGTTGAGTCTGAGGCACAGAAACAAGCAAATGCAGTAATGGCAGCACAAGCGGGTGGTGTAAATACAGGTAAAACTGAAATTCATCCTAATTCAGCACCGGTTCAGCTGACACAGGAAGAGGAAGTGCAGAAACAGTTAAAAGAAAGGCTGAAGGGGAGGTTTGTTGAGGCCTCAGAGCCATCTGTAGCAACGATGATTGTGGTAAAAAAACCTGCGGATGAATTCAATTTAAATGCCAGTGATAGAGATTTGCTAGAGATTTTTGATAAAAACTTGCGGGCTAAAAAAGGGAGCAACAGCTTTAAGGATATGAATAATATTGTAAATAATCTGGCTGATAGCTATGCTGCTGCTAGTGACTTAGAAAAAGCTAAAATGTTAACAGTCATAAACTTAGGATATGTTTTTGGGCAGGCTCAGGATAAAAAAGTCAATGCTTGGCGGGGAGAGCGGGAGCGAGCTTTGGATGTGGCTAGAAGAGCATTACGTTTGCCAGCCACTGTTATGAGCTATCCAGTAGCAGTACCAGAACAGGTGCCAGCGGCACCAGTATTTATACTTTCAGCAGAAGACGAAGCTGCGTTGAACGAATTTAGTACGGCACTAAATGCATTGACTATTATGAATCGGCCCAAGGTTCTGAAAGCAGGGGGGTTGGCTCAAGGTTTACCGGTGGATTATATGGGAGCTTCTCTTTTAGAGAAAGCTAAAATTCAAACGTTTGTAAAGTGGTTAGAAGGAAAAACAATAGACGATCCGGACAGGAAAATTTCTAATTGGAAGATGGCTATGCTTAAATAGTTTGGCGTCTTATTAGGTTCTAACAGATCAGGATCAGTTGGAATAGATTGATCCTGATTTGCTTTTTTGCTTGTAATCCCCCACCGCTTTCTCGCATAATCATTTATGGTATAATTAAATTTCAAGCTGACAACAAAGGGGGAGAACTTGGGATGAAGAAATTTGAAGTTGTTAAGAGTATTTATGGTGACTTTACAGTCACAGAGCCAATCCTATTAGATCTAATTAATAGTGCTGCAGTGCAGCGACTAAAAGGTGTCTATCAGTTTGGAATTACCCATTATGTGCAAAAATTTGCACCATATACGAGATATGAACATTCTATTGGGGTATTTGCATTACTGCGCCGATATGGTTGCTCGCTAGAAGAGCAGATTTCAGGTTTGTTGCATGATGCGTCGCATACGGTTTTTTCGCATGTTGCAGAT
>JAHFBM010000038.1:0-5392 GCA_023250055.1 bacterium
GCTTTTGCCAACAAAACTACTTTTAATATTCCAGAAAACATAACTGCTCGTCTTGAATTTACAATTAATAAAGCTGGTGAAGTTACCAACATACAAATAAATTGTCCAAATCCAGTTATCATTAAATTAATTAAAAAGATACTGGAATATACCGGTAAATTCCCACCAATTCCCAAAACAGTTGAGCTGGACTACTACCCCATGTCATTTTCGATTAGCATGCCCAAAGGAACGCTGTCAGATGGATACAGATGGCGCTGAGCGCAATACCTATGGTCACTTAGCCACGCACATTGCCATCGCTCTTTGAACCTTGCCGGACACAACCATACAGGTTAGCGCAAATCTTACTGTAGCTAGCTACAAGCGCATAATATTTGCAAATCAAGCTTGCAATCGCTATAATGGTTTTCAATTATGGCAAAGATAGTAATAATTGGGGCCGGACTAACCGGCCTGTCAGCCGCCTATCACCTAGAGCTAGCTGGCTATACAGACTTTAAGATCTTCGAGAAAGAATCCAGTGTTGGTGGATTGTGCCGATCAGTGATTCAAGATGGTTTTACCTTTGATTATACTGGCCACTTACTACACATCAGCAACCCTTACTTCCAAGAATTAATTCAAAAATTTATTGGCTGGGATGAGCTAAATTTAATTCAACGGCGCTCTTATGTCTACTCTCATCAAACTTATACTAATTACCCCTTTCAAACTAATTTATACGGCTTACCAACAGATGTCATTACAGAATGCATTGTTGGATTTATTAACCGGCCACGGTCCAAATCTAACTCTAATTTTTACCAATGGGCCCTAGCCAATTTCGGATACGGCCTAACTAGACACTTCTTTGCTCCTTATCAAAGCAAGATTTTTGGTTATGACATTCGCAAAGTTACAGCTGACTGGACAGGTCGATTTGTTCCAACAACCTCTATTGAACAGATGATTGCCGGAGCTATTAGCGACCAAACTGACACTGTCGGATATAATGCCAACTTTTTCTACCCCAAAACTGGAGGGATTTTTAGCTGGGTAAATAAGTTTGCCAAACAGATTAAGACACCGATTAATACCAACCACTGCGTTCAAAAAATTAATTTGAAACAAAAAACTATTTCATTCACCAATGGACAGAGCGAAAAGTACGAATATTTAATTAATACTATGCCACTAGATTTGTGCTTAAAATTAGTAGCCCCAACTAGCAATTTAGATTTTACAACGGCTCAAAATAAACTAATTTGCAATTCGGTCATAAACTTTAATCTAGGTATTAATCGATCTGATATTTCAGACAAACATTGGATTTACTTCCCCGAAAAAGAATTCCCATTCTACCGACTAGGCTTTTACCATAATTTTTCACCGCTATTAACACCCCCAAGCTGTAGTTCAATTTACGGCGAATTTGCCTATGTTAATAAAGGCCGCAACTGGCAACATCAAACTTTACAACTAGCCCTTCAAAAAACCAAAGCCCTATTTCAGATCGCACCTGATCAAATTTTAACTGAAAAAATTATTCCAATCTCTCATGCCTATGTAATTTATAATTTTTGGCGGGCGCAGAACTTGCCCAAACTACTAAACCGCTTAACTCAAAATCAAATCTACAGCTGCGGTCGATATGGTGCCTGGAAATACTCTAGTATGCAAGAAGCCGTCCTGGATGGACAAACTGTTATTTCTCAAATCTTAAAAAAGGTTGAACCACAATGTCATTTGAAGCCCTTATGCCCCACTATGCCAACCGTCATGTCTTAGTAACTGGTGGTGCTGGATTTATTGGATCACACCTAGTAGAAGCCCTAGTCCGACTTGGAGCTCAAGTCACAGTTTTAGATAACTTTAGCACTGGTAAAATGTTTAATCTAAACTCAGTGATCCATCAGATAAATCTAGTTGCAGGTGATGTCCGCGATTTCCAGCTGTGTAAAACCATTTGTCAAAAACAGGATTTCATTTTCCATCAAGCCGCTTTTGTTTCAGCTCCAGAATCTACTGTTAAGCCTTATGAATGCTATGAAATCAATGTTCAAGGGACTTTAAACCTGTTAGAAGCTGCACAATTAAACCAAGCAGCTAAATTTATCTATGCTTCATCGGCCGCCGTATATGGTGAGACAGATCAGATGTGTCACGAAGGTCTACCCACTCACCCTACTTCACCCTATGGGTTATCAAAATTAATCGGTGAGCAATATTGTCTATCCTTTCATCAAATTTATAAATTACAAAGTCTAGCCCTCCGCTATTTTAATGTCTGGGGAGACCGCCAAGATCCCAATGGGGGTTATGCCGCAGCAGTTGCTAAATTTAAACACCAGATGGAGCTTGACCTTCCAATTACAGTTTACGGTGATGGCCATCAAACGCGAGACTTTATCCATGTTAGCCAAATTGTCAAAGCCAACTTAACCTTAGCCACACTTGACCAAAATAGCTTAAATGGCCAATCGGTTAATATTGCCACCGGCCAAAGTAGCACTTTACTTCAAATGATTGCGCAACTTAAACTACTCTATCCGCAATACTCTGCCCCCATCATCTTTAAACCTACCCGCTCTGGCGACATTCAAAACTCCCGGGCCAATAATCAAAAAGTCCGTCATTTAATTCAGTCCAGGTATCCACAAAGTCATTTTTTTGAGCTAAACTAAAGTTAAAGATTATAAAAAATTATTAAAATAGTGGTTAAATAATATTATGAGCAAACAAGATCTATATGAAGTATTAGGCGTTTCTAAAACCGCCTCTTCGGATGAAATTAAAGCTGCTTACCGTAAATTAGCAATGAAATACCATCCGGACCGTAATCCAGATAACAAGGAAGCCGAAAATAAATTCAAGGAGGCGGCATCTGCCTATGAAATTTTATCTGATGACCAGAAACGTAAACAATATGATCAGTTCGGTCATGATGGTGCAAATGGTATGGGTGGGATGGGCGGAAATCCAAATATGGATGATATATTTGCTAACTTTGGTGATATTTTCGAATCTATGTTTGGTGGCGGCACTCATCAACGACACCGACAAAATCAAGGTCAACCACAAGCGCAACGTGGCCACGACCGTCATTCTAACCTTTCTGTTAGCCTAAAAGAGTCCTATACTGGTACTAAACGTGAAATTAACTATACGCATTTAGCTAGCTGTGAAACCTGTAAAGGCAAGGGTCTAGAAGCTGGCACATCAGCTAAAACCTGCTCTAAATGCCAAGGGTCAGGTCAAGTTCAATACCGCCAAGGTTTTTTTGTTTATGCACAAGGCTGCACAACTTGCTCTGGTATAGGATATACTATCCCATCACCTTGCAAGGCTTGTGGCGGTCGATCCCGCAAGCAGGCCCAGGAGAAAATCACTATCAATATCCCCGCTGGCATCTTTAATGGAGCCGAGCTCCGTGTAACTGGCAAAGGAGATGCTGGAGTGTACGGCGGCCCATCTGGAGATTTATTTTTAGATATTAAAATTGAAGAAGATAAACATTTTCAGAGAGTTGGCGACAACTTAGAATGCCCAATTATGCTAACTTACCCGCAACTAGTTTTTGGTTGCCAAATCGAAATTGAAAACATTGATGGCACCAAGGAAACTATTAAAATTCCTAAAGGCTGCCCAGTCGGCGAGCGAATTTCAATAGCCGGCAAAGGTTTTCAAACTATTAAGGGACGCACCAAAGGTAATCTAATTGTAATCACTCAATGTCAAATCCCCAAAAAGTTGGATACTCCTGCTAAAGAAACATTACAGCAATTCTCAGATCAAATTGGAACCGATATCAGTGATAATAATGGCGCTAAAGGTGGATTTTTTAAAAAGTTTTTAGGATTATAGTTAAATTCCCCATGCGTCTTCGCGAACGTAGCATGGCAATCCCCTTACTGCCGTCTTCGCGAACCTATGAAGCTTTAGCGGAGTAGGTGTGGCGATCCCCTTACTGCCGTCTTCGCGAACCTATGAAGCTTTAGCAGAGTAGGTGTGGCGATCCCCTTACTGCCGTCTTCGCGAACCTATGAAGCTTTAGCGGAGTAGGTGTGGCGATCCCCTTACTGCCGTCTTCGCGAACCTATGAAGCTTTAGCGGAGTAGGTGTGGCGATCCCCTTAAAAACTAACTAGTGGATTGCTGCGTCGCCAAAAGAGGCTCCTCGCAAAGACGGGGTGTGACAATCCCCTTAAAATTCGCGTTAAAAGTTTTTATTGCAACTAGAAAGTCTACCCCCCTAAGATAATAGTATCAATAACTTGAATCCAGAGGGGGGATCATAATGATTGGAGTTGTAATAATCGGTCTAGGCCTACTGTCCACGCTCTTAGTAATACAACTAGCTAGTCATGACAAGCTAGAAGACAATACAATTCAAGCTGATCTAGAAGCCCTAAAAGCGATGTATCATGAAAACGCCACTACCCAAAACACCACTAAAAACGAACCCTATCCAACTCAAGCGCCATCTGCAACTAACCAAGCTCAACTACACTAATTGAGCTACCAACTGGAGTTTTTTGGACCTGAAAGTGCACTGGAAATTGCTCCTTCATAGATGGCAAATGCGAAACAATTATAATCTTGGCAAAATCAGATTGAATCTTATAGATTGCATCCATGATATGACTTAAGCCTTCTTCATCTTGCGATCCAAACCCTTCATCAATGATCAAAGTCTGCAATGCGGTTCCAGATCGTCGTGCAAGTAGTTTAGATATTGCAATTCGAAGAGCAAAATCTATTCTAAAGGCCTCTCCTCCAGAAAACATTTCATATGGCCTCAAACCAGCCCCATCTGAAATTTTAATATCCAATGTCTCTTTAGTGCCACCACTTTTTAGATCTCTTAAAGATTCGATAAACAATTGAGATTGATAATCTGTTAGGCGCCCCAGAAGTTGATTGGCTTCTTGCTCTATTTCCGGAATGGCCTCCTCAATTAATAAAGCCTGAATGCCATCCTTGCCAAAGGCTCCAACCAATGATTTATAATCTTGAGTTTGACTTTCTAGCTGATGCATTTTTTTTTGTAGCTGCTCAAGCTCAAGTTGCAACTGGCCAAACTGCTGCAGGCGAGCCTGCACACCGCCCAATTGTTGTGTATCCCGCAGATACCGTTGCTGATAAAGCTGCAACTCCTGATCTAACTTGGTTTGCAGGTCTAGCTGTATCTGCAGCTCCTGCAGCGCTCCATTACCAGTTGTAATTTTTGCCTGTAAATCTAATTTTTGAATTTTGAGTATTTTAAGCTGTTGCACCAACTCAGAGGCTTGTGCCAAAGTCTGAGCGCGACCATCTAGCAACTCCTGCTGATCTTGAACCGTCAACTGTTCCTGAATCTGTCCCAAGGTCTGTGTAATTACAGTTTCATCAACTACTTGATAACCCTGAAT
>JAHFBM010000038.1:5402-7624 GCA_023250055.1 bacterium
TGGATAAACAGCTGATTATCTGCTATTTTTTGACGCAATGCTTGTAAATTTAAATCTTCTGTTAAGATCTTGGCTCGTTGCTGTTCTAATTGAAGCAACAGTTGTGAGCTAGCTGCTTGTTGCTTTAATAGCTCCTGTAATTGCAATTCTTGCTCATACAATTTTTGCTTAGTTCCAGACTGCCTTACTAATAAATCATCGAATTTAATTTGTAAGCTTTGTTGCTGCAAGACCTTCTGATTAATTTTATCTAAATTAGTATGCTGATCATAAATTTGAGCTTTTAACCTATTTAGAATTTGAGCAATTCGATCCACTCTCCGACTAGCAAATTGAGTTTGAGATACCAACTGATCCGCCAAGAAACGCTTCCGAGCAGCTGATAAACTTTGCTCACACAGGGGGCAACTAGGACAGTCTGCATCTAAATACTGCTCTTTACGATGCAGCTCTATCAACTCTTGTTTGGCCACATTCCCAACACTAATAAATCGCTGATAAAACTCCTTGCTACGATCCAATCTATTTTGTTCTATCAATTGCATGCCATTTGTTTTTTTATTAATCGCAAGTTCTTGCTCAAGCGCCCGCTGTTCAACTTGCAGCTGTTGCTGAAGCTGAATGCTCACCTGACGCTCTTTTTGGTAATGCAAAATTGATAACTGCTGCTTTTCTAATTCTAATTTAATTTGCAAAATTTTCTGATCATGCTCGATTAACAGCAACTGCTCTTGCTTATGTAGCTGCTCCCTACTAACAACCAGCTCTTCACGCTTTGTCATAAATTGCGACTGATTCATCCGCGCTTGGTCAAGCTTCTTAATTAATTGAGACTGCTGCTTCAATAACTCTGGTCGATCGATTACCAAGGTTAATTTACTTAGCAGCTGTCGCCATTTAGCCCGCAACTGCTGCAACTGCTGCCATCCAACTTGATACTTATCATCCACCTGCTTTAAATTTAATTGCCATTGCATAGTCTGATTGTAAGCTACTTGCAGCTCTTGTTGCCGCTGCAAGGCTACTTGACGCTGCTGATCTAATACTTTAATTTGTTTCTGAATATCATCAATCTGCAATTGCAACTGCTGCTGCTGAATTTGAAACTCTCCACTTTGCAACAAATCTTGTGACAAACGCTCTTGCAGCTTAAGCACTACCTGGTGCTCAGCCTCAATCATCCGAGCCTGCTCTGCTGCCAACTTGCGCAACTGATCATACAAACCAAGCCCTAAAATATTCCCCAAAATCTCTTTGCGCTCTTTGGGTGACTTCTGTGAAAACTCTCCTGCATTACCCTGCCGAATAAAGGCTGAATTGATAAACGAATCATAGTCCAGGCCAAGTAGCTGTTCTATTTTAGTTTGCGTTGCTCGGATTGTCTTATCAGTCAATGAAACTAACTCATCACTATTAGGCACGAACATTCCAAATTCTAAGTACGTTGATGGCTTACCATAAGCAAAAGTAAACTCTCGCCGCACCCGATAGCGCTGATCATTAAATTCAAAATCAAAAACCACTCGCATATTACGCTGACCCAATCGCAATAATCCGTGGTCGGGCTTAGATTGTCCCGATGATTTACGCGCCTGCCCCCATACTGCCCAGGTCATAGCATCTAGCAAGGCGGACTTACCATGCCCATTCTTACCAGACAAACAGATCAAATGATATGGTGTAAAATCAATAATTTGATTGTCTGAGCCATAACTTAAAAAGTTTTTAATTTGCAGTTGCAGTGGGATCAATTCACACTCACTTTATATAAATAATGATCTAATCAGTCTAAAGCTTAACATGCTACTAAGTAATTGTACAAAATAGACCTAAAACCAGGGGCTCTACGTCATCGCGAACTTACGAAGCTTTAGCGAAGTAGGTGTGGCGATCCACACTGCGTCATCGCGAGCCCCTTGTGGGCGTGGCGATCCACTTAAAAAGCTAGCAAGCAGATTGCCGCGTCGCCAAAAGAGGGCTCCTCGCAATGACATATGGGTTAATGCGAAGCTTACTGCCATTAACCATATTGTACAAAATAGACCTAAAACCAAAGGCTCTACGTCATCGCGAACTTACGAAGCTTTAGCGAAGTAGGTGTGGCGATCCACACTGCGTCATCGCGAGCCCCTTGTGGGCGTGGCGATCCACTTAAAAAGCTAGCAAGCAGATTGCCGCGTCGCCAAAAGAGGGCTCCTCGCAATGACATATGGGTTAATGCG
>JAHFBM010000038.1:7634-7928 GCA_023250055.1 bacterium
GGCGATCCACACTGCGTCATCGCGAGCCCCTTGTGGGCGTGGCGATCCACTTAAAAAGCTAGCAAGCAGATTGCCGCGTCGCCAAAAGAGGGCTCCTCGCAATGACATATGGGTTAATGCGGAGCTTACTGCCATTAACCATATTGTACAAAATAGACCTAAAACCAGGGCTATGTCTAAGTTCAGATAGATGTGAGACTAAACTCTTAAAATAATTAAACGGATTTAATAAGATAGGGCCTCAAAGAAGTTTCAAAATCTTAGGAGGCCCTATTATGGTGCAGATTATAGCTC
>JAHFBM010000005.1 GCA_023250055.1 bacterium
TGTTCCCGCTCGCGCGCCTTTTGCAAGTCATAGCGAGTCCGGCGATAAATAATCTCTTCCCGATGCAACAAAAACTCTTGCAACATTTGGCGCAAATTAAAAATCATCGGACGATTATCTAGTAGGGCTAACATCAAGATTGAAATCGAAGTCTGTAGCGAAGTATACTTATAGAGTTGATTTAAAACTACCTCAGCAACCTCACCTTTGCGAAGTTCAATTACTAAGCGAATTCCCTTTTTATTAGATTCGTCTCGAATATTAGAAATTCCTTCAACTTCTTTATTTTTAACCAAATCTGCAATCTTAATTGCAAGTTCCGCTTTGTTTACTTGATATGGCAACTCGGTTACAACTAGCGCAGTTCCCTTTTTATTTTCTTCAACTTCTACCACTGCTCGCATGACCAAACGTCCACGACCAGTGCGATACGCCTCCAGAATTCCAGCTCTACCACAAATCAAGGCTCCGGTCGGAAAATCTGGTGCTGGAATTAAATCAAACAGTTCTGATTCAGTTAAATTCTCATTATTAAGAAGTGCAATACAGCCATTTAAAACTTCTGTAATATTATGTGGCGGCACCGACGTTGCCATCCCAACTGCAATCCCAGCCGTACCATTAATTAATAAACTTGGAACTCGGCTTGGCAAAATAGTTGGTTCCAGCGTCGACTCATCAAAGTTTGGAGTAAACTGAACTGTTTCTTTGTCAATATCGGCCAACATTTCTTGCGCAATTTTAGCCATTCTGACTTCAGTGTAACGCATCGCTGCCGCATTATCACCATCAATCGAACCCCAGTTTCCTTGACCATCCAATAGCTTATAACGGCGCGAAAAATCTTGTGCCATTCCAACCATAGCATTATACAAAGACTGATCACCGTGCGGATGGTACTTACCAAGCGCCTCCCCTACCACTCGGACTGACTTGTGATATGGTTTATTATAGTGGAAACCCAACTGATGCATGGTATATAAAATCCGACGATGTACGGGTTTTAAACCATCCCGAATATCTGGAATTGCGCGACTAACGATGACCGACATCGCATAATCTAAAAATGAGGTTTTTAATTCATTTTCTAATAAAACATTTTGCTCTAATATATCTTTTTGTTCTTCGTTAGCCATGTCACCCCTGTTTGATTTGATAGCACAGTAAACATACTACTACAAATCTAAAGTGGAGACAAATTAACTATTAGCGCAATGTTAACTCTTTGATATTCCCTACACGAACTATGATAACTATTCCTGCGCCTCAAACAGTTCTGCCACTACCATAAAAATTAATGAGTTAATTAAATCATCTGCTACCTCTGCGTCTGATGCCTCTGAAGCTGGCAACTTGCAAAGCCTGGACACAGAGCACTCATAGGGATAAGGAGTGTCAGGATGAGTCGTACCACGAACAGCATCTACACTAGTTGGAATACGCACTGACAATACTGGCGCATTACGCTGCCTTTGCAACGTTTCGCTCCGCAACCGCTTTCTATTTCTTCTAACTTGACATTCATCTTGCACCGCATCACTACCAATGCCAAATTGACACCATAATAAAACCCACACTAACAATTTGCTCATCTGCTACCACTACAATACTAGTGCTGCAATTGCAACTGCCCCAGATACCACCGCAATTGTCGTGTTGCAAATATTTAATCGCAAGCTATGTTTAGCGTCACGTGCTTGATCTTGATCTTGCTGGGCCTGACGCAGCCGCAGTTCAGTAGCTTGTTTTACATTAAACTCTTGTGCTTGACGCATTAAATCCACCATCGCCCACTGCGGATCTCGAACAATTTCATCTCCCACTAAAGACATTGACCGACGAGCATGAACACCAATTGGCATAATCAAACCAGTCTTAGGATCAAGGCGCGCAACTACACCTATTGCTGCTGGTATAGAATCAGCTGGATATGGAGTGTCGCCTCGAAGCGCTCTCGGTGGCGTACCTGGCCACGATGACAAGGAGTCCACCAAAGACCCCAACTCAATTGCAACCTCTCTGTCTAGATTTCCCAACATATCTCGTGCTTCTGATGTTGGAGTTGACCGATCACTAGTAAACAATATCCCAAAATCAAACAATCCAAACCCAATTAAAATTAATAACAAAATCTGATTAGCCATCTTCCGACCCCTTCTCCCAAACAAACAGTAGCTTTTCCTAAGCTATTATTTTAAAATTAATTCATCATGAAAAGAAACAAATTTGATTTAGATAAATTTACACCCGACAAAATCCGAAATTTTTCAGTTATTGCACATATTGATCATGGCAAATCAACTTTATCCGATCGCTTACTAGAAATTACCGGTACATTGTCTGATCGCGAGCGAGCTGAGCAATTTTTGGACAAGCTCCAAGTTGAACGTGAACGTGGCATCACTGTCAAAGCACAATCCGCCTCAATGTTCTATGAACTAGATGGACAAACATATTTACTAAATCTCATTGACACACCTGGACATGTAGACTTTAGCTATGAAGTGTCACGCTCACTATACGCCTGTCAAGGAGCATTACTATTAGTTGATGCATGCCAAGGCGTTCAAGCCCAAACTATGGCCAACTTTTATTTAGCATTTGAACAAGAACTAACAATTATTCCCGTAATTAATAAAATCGATATGGCTAATGCTCGCCCAGATAAAGTTGCTACTGAGCTGGAACGCTTATTTGATTTTGAACAAAAAGACATTATTTTAGCCTCCGCCAAAGCTGGAATTGGAATTACTGAAATTTTAAACGCAATTGTTCGCAAAATTCCAGCTCCACAAGCCAACATCAAAGCTCCACTCAAAGCGTTATTGTTTGACTCCTGGTTTAACTCCTACAAGGGCGTAATCTGTTTGGTTGCAATTCATGATGGCATTTTACGCAAAGGAGATCATATCAGCTTGGGTCAAACTAATCAGAGCTATGAAGTACTAGAACTTGGCTTAATGTATCCTAACGAAACTCCAACCGATGCTTTATATGCCGGGCAAGTAGGATACATTATCTCTGGCATGAAAACTGTTCGCGAAGCACATATCGGCGATACAGTGTATCACACTCGCCAACCAGTACCAATGCTGCCCGGATTTAAATGTGCCAAACCTGTAGTTTTCTCTGGAATTTATCCGGTAGAAACCTCGGAGTTTGACTTCTTGCGTGATGCAATTGAAAAATTAACCCTAAATGATGCCAGTGTTTCGGTCGAAAAGAAAACTTCTAACGCCTTAGGCTTAGGGTTTCACTGCGGATTCTTAGGATTGCTGCACATGGAAGTGTTCAAGCAACGCCTAGAACAAGAATATGATGTAAATATTATTGTAACAGCACCAAGCGTGCTTTACAAAGTCATCATGGCCAATGGTGAAAAAATTGACGTCGAAAATCCATCCGAACTGCCAGATCCAAGTCGAATTGATACAATTTTAGAACCAGTCATCAATGGCACAATTATTACCCCAACTCAATATTTAGGCAGCCTAATGAGCCTATGCGAAGAAAAACGCGGCATTCAACAAGAACTAAATTATCTTGACGAAGATCGCGTAGTCATTCGCTACAAATTGCCCTTAAACGAAGTGGCTACAGATTTCTACGATCAACTCAAGTCACTTAGCTCAGGCTATGCTAGCTTTGATTATGAAGAGGCTAAATATGAACCAGCTGATTTGGTTAAAATGGATATTCTACTAAATGGCAAACCAGTTGACGCCTTATCTGTAATTGTACACAAAGATCGCGCTTACAACTTAGGTCGAGAGCTATGTGAGCGACTCAAAAGAGAAATCCCACGCCAGCTATTTGAAGTAATTATTCAAGCAGCTCTAGGTGCCAAAATTTTATCGCGCGAGCGTGTCGCCCCTTTGCGCAAAAACGTTACTGCCAAATGTTATGGCGGAGATATTACGCGCAAACGCAAATTACTAGAAAAACAAAAAGAGGGCAAAAAGCGCATGAAGCAGATTGGCTCGGTTGAAGTCCCACAAGAAGCTTTCTTAAACATCTTAAAGAAGAACTAATCACGCTATAGCTAATTGCAGTAAGCTCTGCACAAACCAGCGCTGCCTGCCATAGCCTTGGCAGAGGCTGGGTCATTGCTAATGTTTAAGTGGATCGCCACGCCCACAAGGGGCTCGCGATGACGCAGTGTGCGCTACTAAGTGAGCCTGGCTATACACACAACAAAGTGCTATCGTGAAAGACTATTATTGCGAGCCTCTTCCAACTCCTGCTTTTTTCTTCGCGCAGCGGAAACAATCCGTACCGCTTGGCGATACTCAGATACAGTAATGATGGGGCGAGACAGCCCCTCTGGATCCCTGGGAGTCCTTGCTTCCTTTAGAATCGCATAAGCCTGCCCCAAGGTCATCTTAATCTCAGCTCGAACACCAGAAGCAACCAATGTCAAAGCTACCAAATTTATTAAGTTTATTAATTTACACATATTAGTATTTTAATCTTTCCCTAAATTTTAACGCCCCTACAGAGAGAGCCCGCCCCCTCCCCATCTATTTGAAATTAATTATAACAATTTTACAAACCACCATCAAGCACCCTTGTGAGCTATTTTTTTAGCAGCAATTTGCATGTTTTTGCGTTGCTCCATTAATTTGCGCTCTCGTTCATACTCAACATGCAAAACTACATACTTGCGAAGCCTATCCATCCGATCTATTAAAATTTGAACTGACTTGCCAAGCCCATCCTGCTTCCAATATAATTTAACCTTCGCTGACTCCAAAAGCGTAATGTCATGATCCAGCTTATCCTTATAACGCATATATGGATAATTCCGACTATCGCCAGCCATCTTCTTGCGCAAACCCCAAAAGTCATCATTAAACTCTTCGTTTTTCAACAAAATCTCTTCTTTTAACTCCCGATTTAAACGACCCTTATGCTCAACTTGTAAGCCATCTTCAATCTTATCCAACAATTCAAGCTCACGATCGTACCGATACAAAACATTCTCATAAGCCGCTCGTGCACAATCATAATTGTGTGTAGAGCTTCGAAACAGACATCCCGGTAAAAACATTAACATTAATCCGGCCACACCCCCAAGCCTCTTCAAATCTAATTGCATCACAAATTCACCCTTTTTAAAAACGAAGATTAAATTTTCACCTTCGCTACTTTAGCAAATTTATCTTCAAGGCGCCAACCTTCTCAACCTGCGCTGTTAAGTATCCACGGTCCAGTCGACCAAGATGACCACACTTAGGACAGTAACCCTGTGCATTCACTGGACTTGCACAATCACAACTACAATTCTGATAAACAGATTGCGATATATCCCAATGATCTGGAGTGTGCACATGCGCAATACAACCAATCGCACCATCCAACCGCGCTCCAAAACCCACACCCAAACCTATCACTAATCCCAAAACCTTAACCTTTAACAAAACATTAAGCATGCTACCCCTCTCACTACTTTTACCATCCACAACCTTTCTAATTGTAATTTTTACATGGGGACCAAATCAACTTAATAACGCCTATGCAGACAATTGTGGCCAACCCAAGGGTGTTTGTAAGTTAAAAAAACCCTTGATTTCACAATGCCACTTATTTTATATTAGTAATTGTATATAGTTCTTAAAAATCAAGTTTAAGGGGGTTTAATATGAAGAAATTATTATTATTGGCCGTAATTACAGCTTTTAGTGCTCAAACGGCCTTTGGTTTATTGGGTGGCAATGGTGGTAAGCAAAGCGCTGCTAGTCGTCAACTAATGGCTAAACGTAAAGCATGCAAGGCTAAAGGTTATAATTGGGTCAGAAATCACTGCGTAAAACCTGGCGCAAAGGCAATGGCAGCACCGCAAAATATCGGCGCCAATGGCAAACAGCATTTAATGGGACCTGGTGGAACACGTCAATTATTAGGTGGTGGCGTGCAATCCGCTGCCAGCCAGCAATATATGGCCAATCGTCAAAAATGTGAAGTCAAAGGTTATAATTGGGTCCAAAGTGGCGCAGAAACAGGCTATTGCGTAAAGCCAGGCTTAATGGGCGCAACTCGCTAAAATTGAATTAAAAACTGCTTTATTTTAAAGTCGGTGGAGCATATGATTTAAGTAAAGCTCCACCGACTTTTTTTAAAGCGTATGCTCAATCGTCCGACTAGCCTGATACAGAAAAGATTCTGGCGTATCGTATGACTCAATAAATTTTCTAATCTGGTCACTATAACGCTTATCTTGCAGCGCCATTCCTACAACTGCTTTAATCCAGCCGGCTGGAGTGCCAACATCGAAGCGAATCCCTGTTACTTTATAAGCAAAAACCTTTTCGCCTGATCGCAACATTAGATCAATCGCATTAGTTAAGCAAACCTGATCCTCTGCGCCCGATAAGCCCTCTAGGGCTTCAAAAATTTTAGGGGACAAAACATATCTACCAACAATCGCTAAATTAGATGGGATTTCCTTAGGCTTAGGTTTTTCAATTAAGCCAGACAGTTGAAACAGGTTCGGTGTAATTTGTTTTCTGATTTTAACCATACCGTATTGTGAAGCACAACTAGCCGAAACTTCTTGAACAGCAATTACGCTACCTTTTTCTTGACGAGCCACTTTAATTAACTGCTCCAAAGCTGGTACTTTACTAAGAATCAAGTCATCCGGCATCATCACGCCAAAATACTCCTTATGAATCATATGGCGAGCCAGCCAAACCGCATGCCCAGAACCCATTGGCTCACTTTGACGCAAATAAGAAAACTCAATTGATTTTAAAATTTTATCAAAATCTGCTAATAAATGCCGACGGTCCTGCAATGCAGCATCCAGTGTAAAACAGCTATCAAAAAAATCCGCTACAAGCTGCTTTTTTTTACCGGTAACCATACAAATATTAGTAATCTGAGAACGCAGGGCCTCTTCCACTACATATTGTAGCGCTGGCTTTTCCAATACTGGTAACATCTCACGGGGTAGCGCCTTTGTGATTGGCAAAAAGGCAGTGTCCAGCCCCGCAGCCGGAATAACAACTTTGGTTAGCATCATTTCAAGCACTCCTTTTTTTAGTCTGAACTTACTGCTAGATTCGACACCTTGTCAAGTTGCCATCAAAACTGTTGCAGAAAAGCTACTCGATTGGTATGCAACAGTCGAATATCATTTATACCATAATTTAACATCACAACCCGCGTCAAACCAAGTCCAAAGGCAAAACCAGAAAACTCGTCTGGATCTGCGCCAACGGCTCGTAAAACATTAGGATGAACTAAACCTGCTCCACAAATTTCAATCCAGCGAGTTCGCTTGCAAACCGAGCAACCCTGCTTACAGAATGGGCACTCCATGTCAATTTCCACGCCAGGCTCAACAAATGGAAAGAAGCCCGGACGAACCCGAATCTCTAGACGTTGCTGACCAAAAATAGCTTGCAGACAAACCTGCATTGTCGCTAGCAAATTGGCCATTGAAATATCACGACCAACCAACAACCCTTCAACTTGCATAAATGCGAAGTCATGTGACGCATCAGTCGACTCACTACGATAAACTCTTCCTGGAGCCAAAATCGCAATCGGCGGCTGTTGATTTTGCATAGTATGGATCTGAACATTGGACGTCTGAGTTCGAAGCAAATATCCAGGTAAATTTAACCAAAAGGTATCTTGCATGTCTCGAGCGGGATGATCTTTGGCAACATTTAAGGCTTCAAAATTATAAAACTCTGTTTCAATCTCAGGACCATCTGCAATTTGGTAACCCATCGAAATAAAGACATCTTCAATTTTAGCACTAATCAAACTACAAGGGTGCAAGCTACCGAATTGTCTTCCAACTTGATAAGCTGTAACATCAAAACTAGCTCGCTCCAACTCTACCTGCCGCTTTTGAGCAATTTGTAGCTCCTGCAAGCGCAACTGGTAAGACTGCTCACTAGCAATCTTTAAACGGTTAAACTCCCCGCCCCAGCTCTTCTTATCCTCAGAAGACAACTCTTTAATTATTTTCACAAATTCAGTAATCAAACCACTCCGACCTAAATATTGCTGACGCACCTGCTCTAACTTATTTAAATCTGAAGCCTGGGCCATCGCCAGCCCAAACCCCTGCTCTAGCTCCTGAATTTTACTGACATAATCCATTTCCAAAATCCCAATTTGATAATTTTCTGTAATTTTAATCATCTTAGCAGATCATAACTAATTGCACTAGGCACACTTACCTCTTTGACACACAAAAAAGTCGTACGTACACTGGTTAATAACAAAACCATTAACAATAGCGGAATACTATGAAAACTAAACAGTTAATTTTACTAGCGATTATCTTAAATGTGTCTGCCGGATTGTATGCTATGGATGAAAAAACAGCAGAAACACCAACCAGGGATGAACTATTAGCAAGATTAAAGAAAAAGACCAGCAAACTTAAAAAGCAACGTACAAAATCTAACGACGTTTTAAAATATTGTGGCAAAAAAGGAATAGCCAATGTCAATCCGAATGCATACATGCTTCAACTAAACGACGAAGAACTGCGAGATTTTTATCTGAAAAATCAATTAGAGATAAAAGGCCACCCAATAGATATGCGTAATAAAGAGACAATACAAGCTTTAGCTCTCAAAACTGCACGTATTTAATATTGACTAATTTGGTGCCGAGGGATGGAATTGAACCACCGACACGATGCTCTTCAGGCATCTGCTCTACCACTGAGCTACCCCGGCCGATAAAATATGGAATTTCAACGAATTAGATACATTGTATGGTACTATTTCTGATGATAATGTCAAATTTCTGATGCTATTTTTTTAAGCAATTGGCCAATCGATTTCCATGATAAAATCTGCCCTGCCATGCGCTTCTGACTTTCTTCGCCAGCATAAATCAGATAGTTGCTATCAGGCGATGTATCAGAAATCACATTCCACTGCTGCATAGCATCAAAAAAACCCATATTAATAGTCTCAGACGCCTTAACCTCAATTGGCACAAGCTTGGTCCCTAAATCAATTAGACCATCAACTTCAATCCGCCCATTATTATCTCGCCAAAAATACAAAGATGGCCGACGTCCCTGATTATAAAACTGCTTTAGTAGATCAGCAATAATTAAATTTTCAAACAAAGGACCCTTAAATATACTCTGATTAAGAACGGCTGATGACAAAAGATTTAATAAGTTACATGCCAATCCTGTATCATAGAAGTACAACTTAGGACGCTTGATTAACCGTTTATTAAAATTATTAAAATGTGGCTGCAGTAAAAATATAATATAACTAGCTTCCAGAACAGACAGCCAACTCTTAGCCGTTGGCTCACTAATCCCACAAACCATTGCCAAGTCGCTTAAATTTAAAATTTGACCAATTCGCCCAGCACACAATGCCAAAAATTTTTGAAAAGTATGTAGATCTCCAACCTGCAACAGCTGCCTAACATCCTTTTCGATATAAGTATGAATATACGATTCATAGAAATCTGAAGGATTCATCACAGAGCTATACAACCGTGGATAAAAGCCCTTCACAGCAACATTAGAGGCCAAAACTCCCCCTCCCAACAAATTGCCCTGTTGGAGTTCATGCAACGACAGTGGCAACAGAGTCAAAATCCCAACACGACCTGCCAAGCTTTGAGTAACCGCTTGATTAACCAGAAAATTTTGTGATCCAGTTAAAACAAAATAGCTAGGTCGATTGTGCTGATCCACAATTAACTGAATGTATGACAGCAGCTCTGGGGCATATTGAAACTCATCAATAATTATTCCCGATGAATTAGCATGCTCTTTGAGAAAACCTTCTGGATCAGAATTAGCATATAAGCGCAAAGCAGGGCTTTCAAGCGACAAAAAAGCATGCTCTTTAAAGTAGTTCTGAGCCAATGTCGTTTTACCAGACTGCCGTGGTCCGAGAATCGCAATCACCGGAAAATCCTTAAACCGATTCAGCACAGCTGATAAGTCCCTTGAAATAAACATAATCCACCCCTTTGTGCTATTCTAAAGTTCAATTTTACTTTAGCACAAGGATTAAAACTATTGCAAGATTATTTTCTCTTTCAAAGATCGTTAATTAATTATATGGTATATGTAATTAAAATCTTAAATTTAATTTAAATTAAGCCGGAGGGGCCTGAAGTAATGAAGCAGTCTGATAGTCCAAAATCACTTGCTTGGTTCAAATTAGCCGAGTTTGTCCAGCGTGGTGAGAAGGAAAGAGCCTTAGGAATTTATAAACTTCTAGCTCTTTCGCTAGAAAATTTAGCCTTTGCCTATCAACTAGAAGGCGACATCCTACTTGCTTTTGACGACCAAGACGCCAAGGGCAAATATTTTCAAGCGGTCGAAATCTACTTAAATCAACATAACATTATGGCCGCCACTGGAATATTGAACCATCTAGTCCTGCTGGAGCCAACCAATCTTACCTATTGGCAAAAATTAACCGAAATCTATTGCGAACATTATTCAGAAAAAGCCTCCCAACTCATTAAGAATATGGTCAATTGCGGGCAAATTCGGTATGCTCAAGAAAGTTTAAAAACGTTAATTTACACATACCAACAAAAACAACTAAACCAACAATTAAAGGTTTTTATAGCTGAACTAGAAAATATCAATATTGAACTATATTTACTTTCTCAAACCTTAATCTAAGAATATGAACCTAAAGCGAGCTGGCTTAATTTTAACAGGAATATCTGGAATCATAGTTGGATTAGTTCTAATACCAACCAATCCTGTTCATAGTAGTAATTACCTACGACAAATTCTAGCTCCACAAAAAGGTAACAGTCAGTATCTAAAGGCACTTTTTACACCACAAGATAACATTCGAAAAACATTAACAGGATTAATCGGTCAAGAACAACAAGAAATCTGTGTCGCAGTTTACTATTTAACAGATCCCAAAATAGCTCAAGCTCTGTTAGAGGCGGCCAATCGCAATATTCATATTACGATTATTACTGAACCCAAGCATGTTTTAGAATGTGAACACAGCCAAATATTTAATTTAAAACATCCAAACATCCAGCGCTATGTTTTCCAGCATCATCAAGACATGGGAATCATGCATCACAAATTTATGATTTTAACTAAAAACTTAGATGGACAATCGATTGTCGCAACCGGATCATTTAACTATACGCGCTCGGCCCAAAAATATAATCAAGAGAATGTTATTATCACCAATGACCCGGCTACTGTCATGCGATACCAAAAACAGTTCTCATACCTACAGAATAGTGCTCAAGCTATAACTGATTTTTTATTTGCCAATCGCTTTCATCCCGTTAACAAAGTTCGCAAACATAAATAATCCAAAATGACATATGCAGCTAATTTATTTAATTTATGACAGTATCAACAACTCTGTTTTTGGCAATCAAGTTTGGCAACCCCTAGTCAAGCGCGCAGGCGAAAACAAAGATCTACAAGTCACTTTAATTAGCTTTGAGACCAGACTCATCTCACTTAAATATTCTCATCCTCAAATTAAAATTATTCAACTAAAGCGAACTAAATTTTGGGGAAAACTAAATCTAAAAATCTTAGCTTATAAAATTAAAAAATATTTACCTGAAGAGTCGTCACCTTACCAACTGATAGCACGTGGACCATTTGCTGGTTATATCGCGCAACAAATCTACACTCCACTCTGCGCTCAATTAACCATCCAAGCCCGCGGCTTGGCACATGCTGAGTATGAATACTCAAGCCAGTGCAGCAAGCTCCGCACAAGCCCGCACTGCCTGCCCGCCGAAGCCTTTCTTGCCTGTCGAAGCCTTTGGAGCGAAAGCTGGGTCTTTGCGAGGAGCCTTTTTAGGCGACGTGGCAATCCACTTGCTGACTCCAGAGAAGAAGATCGCCACACCCACAAGGGACTCGCGATGACAAATAGAAATTGGCTTAAGCAAGCTCTAATCTGGCTGCGCACCAAACAGCTAAACAACTTAGAGTGCACAGCCTATCAAACTAAACAGCCCAACATTCAAATAGAGTGTATCAGCTCAGCACTACAGAAATATTTAGTATCACACTATCACACTAAACTTAACCAAACCAATATTGCTCAGTATGACAAGCCAACACCCTTCACACCGGCCCAATGTCTAGAATGGCGAATTCGCCTACGTCAGCAACTAAACATATCTAATTCTGCAACAGTTTACTGTTACAGCGGCTCGGCCCATCTTTGGCAATGTCCAAATTTAGTTATAGAATTTTTTAAAATCAAACTTTCTCAGAACCCCCAAGCTTTCTTACTAATTTTAAGCAATCAACCAGAAATATTCACCAAGCTCATAGAACAAGCCCAAATTCCAACCAGCCACTATTATACTACCAATGTCCACCATCAAGAAGTCTACCAATATTTAGCAATAGCTAATTTTGGCATGGTTTTTCGTGAACCGCACTTACTAAATTGGGTCTCACGTCCGACCAAAGCGCTAGAATACGCTTCAGTCGAACTGACAGTGTTACATAATAATACGGTTAATTGGCTAATGGAGACCTTTCCACAAAGCTAACTTCATAGTCCATGTGGGGAGAACTGTTTTTGACTTTAGTAATTGGCTCAAGGTCTATTTTTTGACCAGCCAAAAATCGCTCTAAAAGCTCAATGGTACTATAGCTTTTCATATAACGATTAGAAGAAATATTTACCATATTGATTGGAATATTTACAATTTTAGATTGCATAAAGACTAACCCAAACTGATTCAAATTGGCTCGCGCAGCCCATTCTCCCTCAAAATGATTCGGTGTATTCCAGAGAGCAGAGTTAATAGTTGGTTCAATGTCTACTTTGCGATACAAACTCATGTCAGCATTATTTGGATAAGACCAGTCACCTTTACCATTAGAAAACTTGTATTTGTAAACCTCAGGTGCAACTTGAATCATTTCTGGTAAAGGCGTTTGCATACTTAACATATAACAAGTAGTAACATTAAGCCCCAATCGTAACAAAAAGCTATAAGCTTGGTGCTGCTCCAATTTGTCAATGCAATAGTTCAAATCAACTGGACTTTTCACAAATATATCATCAACTGCAAATAGAATATATTTAGATTTACCGTCTTTAAAGGCCACTTTTTTGGTAATTTCAGCAAAATCATGCGGCGCATTTTGCTGTGAAATAAATCGAACAGTCTTAAATTCTTTTTTTACCAGGTCATATCCAACTTGATACTCTGATTGCGCCCGATAAATCACAACTGTAGAACTAACACCGGTCAAGTATTTTTGAGCAGATTCCAAAAACGCATATAACTGCATTGGACGGTTGTACGAAAAGACTACTAAATCTGCCGCCGGCAAACTACTAAAAACAACTATACTAGTTAAAACTAACTTACGTACTAAACTCATAGTAACTCTTTCTTCACAAACATCGCGTTACCATACCAGCGATCTGCATTTGGCCGCGCAGCTTGATCCGCTGTAAAATCGGCAGCATAAAGCACAAAGCCCTGCCCTTCTAACCAAGCTTTCACAGCTGGGTATTGATGCTGACCTTTGTAGGCTTCGACAAATTCCACTTCGGTATAGACCACTCGCGTGGTTTTTAACAAATCAGTAGCGGTTTTCAGCACCACCAATTCTAATCCTTGCAAATCTAACCACATGAAATCAATCTTGCTTACCCCGGCTTGCGCTGCCCAGATAGGTAAAGTCGTAATTGGCACTTCAAACTGACGGTTAAACTTCACAAAAGGCGACAATTTCAGATGCTCCTTAGGTGCCAATAGTGATCCTGATGCAAATGGACGATCTGGTTGATAATCATGCACTGAATCATAGAACGTCGCTGTGCCAACATAGTCACTTAATCCCAACTCATAGACTTTAGCATTTGTACGCGGTTTTAAATTAGAATCCAACATTTTGAATATTTCTGGTTGCGGCTCAAAAGCATACACCTGACCCTTGGGCCAAGTTTGCGCGATTTCATTTGTATCTGCTCCATCATAAGCACCTGCTTCTAGAATCACCGGATCTTCTGGCAAAAATGGCTTTGCTAGATTTAAAATAACCTTTGCTTCAGCATCACGCTTAATTGGCAAGACAGCAGCGCAATTAAACTGCGCTGCCAATAAACTTACGATTACTATTTTTTTTAACATACTAGACCCTTTTACAAAATACACTATTTCTCACCAATCGCCACCCCACACCACCGGCCCGTCATCGCGAGCCATAAGTGGATTGCCACGTCGCCAAAGAGAGGCTCCTCGCAATGACGTGTGGGTTTATGCAAGCCATCGCAAGCGTATTTTAATTTCCACCATTAATATAGCGTGATAATGGCTCAGTTAAGCGCTTGTAGTGCGACTTAGCTTGTATTTCACGAGTAATATCCATCAATTTATCCACATCAACTTTGTTCTCATTTAGCGGATTAGCACTGTTGTACACACATAAAGTCTTATCGACACAGCGATGGTGCTCGCGACACATTTCCAAAATTGGATACATAATTGCTAAGTCTGGACACATACTAAAGAATTCACCCTTGCTATTCTTCAAATCTTTTACATCAATTTTTTGAAATAACCAAGCATAGTAAGTGCGCAAATGCGAAGCCCTAAAGGCATCTTTTCGAAACAAGTCATTTTGGATAACGTGATTGGAGTATGGTGTTGTTCCTGGAATATATGGACTATCGTATGGATAATATTTGTAGCGACCATAAGTCATCCAAATACCTGAATCAGCATAAACTTTATTCAAATAACTTAAAACATCATTATCAGCCAACCAATCATCACCATCTAAATTCACCACAATTTTAGATGGCAAACAGTGTTGGTGCACCACTTCAAAGAAGTTACGCATCGCGCCTTGGCGAGTAGCATTATTAATAATACTAACAATTTTACCATTAGGATGGTTAGCCACAATCTCAGCTACCCGTGCAGCTGTATTATCCGTCGAACAATCATTAATATAAACCACGCCAAAGTGCTCAATTGGATAATTTTGATCCAAAACCGACTTTAAATTCTGCTCTGCCCAGCGTTCATTATTATAAGATGGAATCACAAAGATGAAGTTCTTATACTCAGCTTGCCCTAGGCTGGTTAAGCCCAGACACAGATACAAACCTAAGCCTAAAATTAATTTATTCACAACTACACACTCTCTTTCTTATTTTGTACAAACTAGTACTTGGTTAAAACTTGGCTCACTGTAAAAATGCTGTTCAATTTTAAACCAGCGCTTAGCATAATTTTCTAGCTCTGCATAAGACCATTCCCGAAAGTTATAAGCTGACATGGGCGGCCCAATATCAATGCGTTGCCGCATCTTTTCAAAAGCCTCCCGGTCGCAAGTCGAAATAATAATCTTTTTACATTTAATTTGCGCCAACCAGTCCATTAGTTGATTGGGATCCCACAAATGATGTATCAAATTGATACAAACCACTAAATCGAACTCTTCTTGTGGCGCAACATTAAAGTCTGCCACGCGCCAAATTCTATCGGGATAATATTTATTCGCAAAATCGACAATCCGGGGCACATCATAGCCAACGGTCCAAAACCGTGAATCAGAAAAATATTCGTCGATTCTTCGCCCCGTCCCACAACCTATATCCAAGATCCTAGTATAGCCATTCTTCAGTGCTATCTCTCTGGCTGAGCCATACATCTGATCTTTGCGCAAATTAACCGAATGATGATCACTGTGATCATCAAAGAACTTTACCATGGTCGGATCCGTGTGGGGAGTATAATCCTCTCGAATGCAGTAGGTTTCTACTTGTGCAGCCTGCAAGCCTGAAAAGCCTAACATCAACACTAGTCCAACCAAAACTCGATGCCTGTCGATGCCTTGGCGAAGATTGGGACGAAGACTGGGTCTTTGCGAGGAGTAAAACGACGCGGCAATCCATTCCATCAAAGCTAACCTATTTTGCATAACCATCTCCAATTTTTGCCACAATCCCCGCCACGATATATTCTGCAAAACGCTCATAGCCAAACTCTTTAGGCTGATCACTCTTTAAGTAAACTCGAATATTTTCAAGATATTGTTCATATTCAGCTTTTGACATATTCTTAAGATATCTATGCAAATGCTCATTACTTTCAAACTGCTCGCGCGCCACATAGCAATTACGTGGCACAAATTGATCAATATTTTTCACTCCCATATAAACCGGCACACAACCAGCTTCTAGGCAATTGAACATTTTTTCAGTCACCCAACCACAAACATTGTTCATGTTTTCATAACACAAACAAAATCTGTATTTACGCAAAGTCGGCACTTTCAAATGTCCTGGAACCTCGTTTTTAAAAGTACGATATTCACTGCGCGACCAATCAGTCCCATAAAAGTCAAAATCGCTGGAATAATGTTTATCCCAAATTTCAACATCTTCCCGCCGCTTTTCATAAAGCGACTGTGAATGCCGCGAACCCTTATTGCCATTAATAAAACAGCACAACTTCTTTTTTTCAAACGGCAATGGCTCTACCATTTGTGCACCACTATAAAATGGATAACGCATTAAGAAATATTTCTGATTATCAATGTAACTATCGTCCCAAGTGAAGACCTGTGCAACTCTAGCATGAAACTCCGGCTTCCAAACCCAGTCTGCAACAACTACTGGCTCAAAGACTATCACAACCATTTTATCTAGCAGCCACTGATATTGAGTTGGATCTAAATTATATGAGAACGGCAAATTGTAAGTCCCATCAATCACCCATTTACACTCTGGTTTTTGAAACTCTGCAAACATCTGTAATCGATCACTGCTTGGTGGAGTACGAAATTCATAATTAGTCGTCTTCTCTAATAATTGCTTAACCATCAACCAAGTATTTGGTTCCCAATGCTTATTCCAGATGCATAATCTCTGGTTCAGATCTGCCTTCGCCCAAAATTGATCATTGTAATCCGATGAGTCATCCCGAATTAGATAGACAATATCTTTGGTTATACAGCTCTGAATAGATAAAGCCACAAACCCAGTTAATAAAAATTTTAACTTCAATCCTAAGTTCACTGATCGCTCCTCATTTTAGATTCGGGTCTAAGCCCAATGCAGTTGCAAACTTATCAATTTCGGCTTTGTGCCACCTGTATGGTCGAATCATATGGGCCTCGATGTAGTGACCTTGCTTAAGTAGATTCAGATCCCATTGCCAACCACCCCGATCAATTCGTCCAGTAGCGCTATGCCCAAGTCCAACACAACGCCCAGTTTGCTCGTGCCACTTATAAGCATACTCTTTGAGCAACACTTCATCTGTATCCCAGCCAAAGCCCCGCCGATACCAGGCATAAACTAATTGTGGGATATCATCTAAACTTTGTAACTGAAATATTTCTTGAAATGTACTACCCTTACCTGCCACATAGCAAATTGGATAGCGGCCATCTTTGAGGTTTGCACGATAAAAAACGATTTTATCGTCACTAATGTCTTTAATACTATCGCTAAAGTAGCTGCCCTTAATTGGCAACATGTCCATATCAGACGTAATACAGACATCATTTGGAAAATAAATCGGCAAGAACAACCGAATCACTTGAGCATAAAACCAACTCGGAATTCCAGGGATTGGCTCAAAGCGCAGCACATCCCCAAATGATTCATTAACTGGCACGCTCTTGGGTGCAATTAAAGCCAAAGTCGGTTTAACGCCTACAAACTTAGTCCAAGCCTGTGCCACCAAAGGCCAAAAATCCAGATAAGTTTCATTGCGATCACAAGCAATAATTGCTCGGTCGATTTTTAGAGCATAGCTATTTCCAATAGCCATGCTCGTAATTAATAATACTTTCCAACAAATTTGTTTCATTTCTACTCCCAATTATTTAATTTGCTGACTCTTAATTTTACGCATTGCCAGTAGAGCTTTTTCTACTGATGCTTTAATGTGCGGGATATGCGGATACTCTTGCAATAATTTTGTTGTATCCAGCTCGCAATTTGACCTAGCCGCCTTCAGAATTCGATCCTGCTCCGCAATTGTAAAATTAACATACTTAAAGCTTGAATCAACATACTTTTGATATAAGTCTAAGATCTCATTGTGAGTCATCACACCTGGATTAACAAAATTATAACTTCCTTTCAAATTCCGCAGGGTCATATCTACTGCAACTGGCAACAGATCTTCCAAGACTGATAAAGAGTTCGGCTCATTAATAACTTTAGCGTAACTGGTAATTTTAATGATAAAGTTCCTAAAATGAAAGTCATATGACAATGGCATTCTGACGCGCAGGTTTAACACATTGGGATACTCTAAAAGTAACTTTTCCAAATAGACCTTTGATGCGCAATAAAAAGAAGTATAATGATTTGCATCATCTGTTTCTTTAAAACCAATCCCACTGCCCTTGGGGTGTTTTTCATCAAAATCATACAAGCAGCCTGTACCCATATTAGTCATATGTAACTTGTATGTATAAGCAATATCAACTAAATTTAAAGCACCAATAATATTTGCCCGAATCGTTTCTGGACGATGATCTTCACACCAATCAATATGTGGTCGACCTGTTACTCCTGCAGCATTCACAATTCGATCTGGTTTGATTGCTTCAATTTCAGCAATAATATCCTGACGGTTTTCCAGCCGAGATTTAGCCGAAATCGCTGTATGCCCAAGTTTAGTTAAAATCTTAACCATTTCCTGACCAAACCAGCCTGTTTCGCCACCCCAGATTAATATTTTTTGTTTAGAGCCGGTATACTTTAACCCCTGATAGTTATAATTATCTGTTGCTAAAACTGTTCCACAAATTAAAAAATTTAAAACTAATAACCTAATTTTCATTCTGCTTGCTATCCTTTAAATTTAAAAATGAATTCTGTATTAAATATGGCACCACCATTGTCGCCTTTTCCCACCACTCTGGATTTTTTGTATACCACTCAATGATTCTAGCGAGCTCTATATCAAAATCTTTCTCGGCTTGCCAACCAAGCAATCTTTGAGCTTTATCTATTGATGAAATATGACAGTCTACTTGTCCGGGTCGATCCCCCACAAATTCAATCGCACCTGTCGGCAGTTGCATGATTTTAGAAATTTTTTGAGCAATATCTAAAATTGAAATCCCTCTACCTGTGCCAATATTAATAATCTGTTGTTTGATTTTATCAAATTCAGAAATATGTAAAGCCATGTCAATTGCACGACAAGTATCTGTTGTATGCACCCAATCTCGTAATTGCGCTCCTCGACCATGCACAGTTAATTTTTTGCCGCGCAAAGCATTGGTAATAAATAGCGGTATTAACTTTTCAATATGCTGATTAGTGCCATAGTTATTAAAGGGCCGCAAAATTGTAGCTGGCAAATCATAGGTACACCAATAAGCATAAACTAGTCGATCCGCTCCAGTTTTGGCGGCGGCATAAGGCGAACGTGGATTTAAAGGATGATCTTCTGTCATCGGAACAGTTTCCGCAGTACCATATACTTCTGAAGTTGAAATATGTATAAAGCGCTGAACCCGATCACGATGTTTAATTAAAGAACGCATCATAGTACGAGTACCGTCAACATCTGTTTCAAAGAAGATTTTATCCTCATAGATGCTATTCGTCACATGCGACTCAGCCGCAAAGTGTACCACTAAATTTGAGCGTTGCATTAATAGATCAACCATACTTTGATTCGTCACTGAGCCATAGAAGAATTCAAAACGTGATGAATTTTTAATATAATCCGGAAAGTTATTTAAATTGCCAGCATAAGTTAAGTTATCTAGAATCACAAATTGATAATCTGGATACTTATCAAACATGTATTTTAAAAAGTTACTACCAATAAAACCAGCTGCGCCGGTTAACAATACCGTGGTTTGCGCAAATGTACTAAAATTAACCACCAACAATGTCATTAAATACAGTTTCAATTTACTATTCAACTTCATATCTTGACCTACTGATTAAACTGAGTTTCCCATTTTTTAAGTAAATCACACACATAGTCCACTTGCTCTAAAGTCATACCATGGTGAGCACCTAGCAAGAATCCTTCCTGCATAATGCGATCCGAATTTGGAAAAACTTGTAAAAATTGTCGATAAGCTGGATGACGAGTAATATTACCAGCAAAGGTTACTCGAGTCTGAACCCCATTTTCTTCCAAATATTTTAAAAGTGCTAAACGGTTCTTAGTCATTAAAGGCATTGCCAACCAGTTCGCTTCCTCAGAATCAATTGGTAAAATATAGTTAGTAGCTTGTAAATTAGCAATATAGCGCCTAATTAAAGAACGACGAAGCTTACGAAACTCTTCAAATCGCTTTAGTTGCACCAAACCAAAAGCGGCATTTACCTCTGAAGATTTAAAGTTATATCCCAATACGCCATATAAAAATTTAAAATCGTAAGAAATCCCATCAACCTGATGATTAAAGCGTT
The DNA here is from genome assembly GCA_023250055.1 of bacterium. Lineage (GTDB taxonomy): Bacteria > Babelota > Babeliae > Babelales > JABDEC01 > JAHFBM01. Next base: position 20,397 of record JAHFBM010000005.1, read on the forward strand.
CACTAAAATCTTCAGCGTTATCACCAATCCGGCCCCAATCACGGTACATTAAAGCCTTCTTATATTGACCCTCTTCATTAAACATCACCATACCACCAGAGCCACAGGCTGTAATAATATGACTAGCATAAAAACTAGTCGTCGCCGCATCAGTTTCTGGAGTGTAAGTAATTGTATCACAAGAATCTTCAATCAATGGCAAATTAGTTAGAGATCGCAACTTCTTCCAGTCTGGCTTATTACCAACTAAATTTGGAATCATAATACACTTTGTTCTCGGCGTAATAAACTTTACAATCTCTTCTGCTTCCGGAACATATTTCCCAACTGTTACATCACAGAAAACCGGCGTTGCTCCTAACTGCAAAATCGGAGCAACTGTCGTCGAAAAAGTACAGGCCGGTGTCACTACTTCATCTCCCGGGCCAACCCCTAAAGCCGCTAGAGCTAATAAATTAGCCGATGAACCAGAGTTCACAAAGATGGCATACTTTTTACCAAAATATTGCGCAATTTGCTTTTCAAACTCCTGAGTCTTTGGACCAAATCCAGCCAGCTATCCATCTCTTAAGCAATCCTCCACCGCCTTAATCTCTTCTTCGCCATAAGCCTCAAATTTATTAGGAGCATACCAAACTTTTTTGGTAGCAGACATTAATGAAGTTGAAGCAATCAACATCAACCACACACTTTTTTTTGAAAAAAACATTGAAATTTCTACTTTCATTTTTTAATTTATTACTTTTTTAATTTAAATATAAATGTCTGCAATCACTGGTAAATGATCCGATGGGTAAGTCAAACTATCAAACTCAGAATCGGTCTCACCAACCAAATTCCCCGCTGCATTAATTTTGCAATTCAAAACTCCATCTTGAATAATCTGCACTCCTTTAACAAAAATATGATCTAATCTAATACCAATACAACCTGATGGAGCAGCATAATCATCATATGGCCAACCAATCCAAGTTCCATCTGGACCATAATGATTAGCCTGGGCAACACTTCTGACATCTTTAAATCCAGTTTGACTAACTATTGTTTGATAAACATTTTCAGAATTTGATCCTAAAAACAGATTAAAATCTCCGGCCACAATAACTGGCAAATTACCGGCTATGCCGGCCTGTTGCTGAATTAACAGCTCCGCACAATTCAATCTAGCCTTCTCCCCAATACTAGGAAAATGAACACCAAATACAAACAATTTTTTACTAGTCACACAATCTTGAAACTCCTGGTATATTGCCATTCGAGGATAGTTGGAATCCCATAATGGCTTCAAATCCATTGATCCAAATGGATCTTCTGAAAACCAAAAACACCCCCCCTTCAAAGCTTGTAAACGACTTGCAGAAAACAGAATTACTGAATCTTTTTCAACCAAATTAGCATCAAACGCTATCACCCCATGCCCCGAAAACATCGCTATCAAATCGTTCATATAGCCAATTTCAACCTCCTGCAGCACAACCAAATCTGGTTTGTAAAGATCAATCAAACTTTTAATTTTTAATTTTCTAACACCCCAAGAATTACCATGTTTTTGATCAATTGGCAGATTACCACGAACATTATAAGTTAATATTCGCAAGCTATGGTCACTTTTATGAATTGGAAACAAGTATTTATTAGCCCTAGTTGGGAGATTGCAAGCCATGACATCGCTACTCATAATGCATCCCACTAAAACTATTACCAACCAATTTATATAAATTACTCGATCTACCATCATTCACATTTCCATTATGCGGAGACTACCCGTATGCTCTCCACAGAAGAGTATTTTTTTAAAAGAATGTCAAGCAGCAAACGTTTTGCTTTTCCCAAAATTCCAGCTAATATTGAGACAAATTTGGAAAGATTAAAAAAACGAGAGTAATTAACCAATGTTTAAATTGCACAAACTATTATTAGCACTAGTTTGGCTAGCTCAATCTAGCTCAATTTGGGCTAATCCTAAACTATTAATAAAGTTTCCCACCCGCGAAAGAGCCGATAAATTCTTTAAGGTTTTAGACCTATATTACCAAAACTTATCTGGGCAAATGCCATATCAATTCTTAATTAGCTGTGACACTAATGACACTGGTCCCACCGGCATGAATCGACCCGAAATCATTCGTAAACTCGCCCAATATCCTAACTTAATTAGCGTCTTTGGAGTCAGTGCGAATAAAATTGATGCCGTTAATCGTGACATCAACGACCACCTAGACTTTGACATTTTAATGGTCGCTAGTGACGACATGATCCCGGTCCAAAAAAACTTTGATCAAATTATAGTCAATGAACTACTCCAAGCTTATCCTGATTTAGATGGAACTTTAAACTTTAACGACGGTTATGTTGGCCAAACTTTATGTACTTTGCCAATTATGGGACGCAAATTCTATGAACGTTTTAATTACGTCTACCATCCAGACTATCAATCGATTTGCTGCGATCTAGAAGCGACCCTGATCGCTCGCATGATGGGCAAAGAAAAATATTTGAATCAAGTTGTCATCCGCCACGAGCATGGATCTTACGGCTTTGACAAAGACCCGCTCTTTCACCGTAACGAATCCCGCGTTTATTATGAACATGATCGAGATATCTTGCAGCGCCGCAAGGCCACTAATTTTGGACTACCACTAAGCGATATTAAATCTGAATATTACCTATCAAGCTCATTGGATTTATTTAATTACAAAAATACTCCGGTCACACTCAGTATTTTAATTGCTACGATCGATAAGCGCTCCAGTCAATTTGCCAACCTATACCGCAAATTAATGGATCAAATTCAAGGCAATCATTTAGAGCATAAAGTCGAAGTACTATTCTTTAAAGACAATCAAACTTACAAGGTTGGTTATAAACGCAATCAGCTAATTGAGTATGCCAAAGGTGAATACGTCTGCTTCTTAGACGATGACGATGATGTTAGTGATAACTATGCTAAACTGCTCTTTGACAACTTAAAGTCTAAGCCGGACTGCTTATCTTGCACAGGATTAACATACAAACCAAACAAACCTGTCGAGAAGTTTGTGCACTCACTTAAATATCATAGCGCTTTTAAAGAAGATGGAGTTTCTTATAGCCCAGTTTACCATCTAAATCCAATCAAACGAGCTTATGCAGTTCAAGCTAAGTTCCCCGAGCAGAATTATAATGAAGATACCACCTGGGCACGACGACTATATGATCTAAAGCTTCTAAAAACTGAAGTTGAAATTGATCAACCTTATTACTATTATCACTACGACTACAACAAGTCAGAGGCTATTCCTGAGGCCGCCAGAAAAGACCGTCGAATTAAATGGAATCCATATGGCATGTTAATTATTTCACACGAATAGGAGATGATCAAAGTGAAGCAAAATCTATCTCGCGTCATTATACTAGCACTAAACTTTACCGCCCAAGCCACAACTTTTATACCCGTCAGCGAAGTTAAGATTATCCAATTTATCAATGCACAACCCAAATCTGACCCTAGTAATTTACCTAATTCGGCTAAGCTGTTTCCAGGTGTTAATCGCGAAAAAATGCTCTGGTCAATTCTGATTCCAACTCTTACTGAACGCCGCGAATGCTTCAAAACAATTTTTACCAAATTGTTACGTCAGATCGAAGCGGCCCAACTCCAAGAGCACGTTGAAATTGTCTTCTATCGTGATAACTGCGATGAACCAGTCGGCTTCAAACGCAACCAACTATTAGCCGGTGCCAGCGGCAAATATACCTGCTTTGTAGATGATGATGATGACATTCATGATGAATATATTACTATGATTTATGAAAAACTCTTAGAAGATAAAGATTGTGTAAAACTAGTTGGCATTTATAACTTTGACAATAAATGGCAAAAGGTTTTTATTCACTCACTGAGCTATCGCAGCTACTTTGAAAAAAATCATGTTTACTATCGTCCACCAAATCACTTAAATCCCATTAGACACAGCATTGCAATTCAATTTAAGTTTCCGGACGCCAAAAATTTTGGCGAAGATACAGACTGGGCTATGCAAATCTGCAACTCTGGCATTCTACAAAGCGAAGCCAGCTGTGACGAACCATATTACTATTATAACTTTAGCCCCCAAAAATCTGTTTCTAATCGTAGAATTCAAGACCCAGAAAAAGCCAAGCAATTGGCTTTGCAAAAAGAATTACGCGATAAAGCTTTAGCTTTAATCACCAAAAGTCGACAGCGTCAATAATATCTAGAAGTGTCATAGCAAGTCTCTAAATGGGCTTGCCATGACACTTCTAATACTTTAGAGAACTAAACTCATTTAACTCTTTACGATTCCAATGTTTATGAAATGGCACAACCCGATCTCCAACTTGCAAAGTTTGCCAGCCCTGTCGACTAATCTTAAAACCATTTAAAACTGTATAAATTGAAAAAATCGCCTGGTCATGTCGAGCTGCCCCAAAGCCTAACTGACAACTACCATCATCTGCAAACAGTTCTAAGTTATAAGCGCATTGATAGACTGGAAACACGTAAGAATCATAGACCTTACGTGACAAACCTTGAATTCCAGCACTAATGAGCTTTACATCATCACTTAAAAGCATCATCTGCAAGTCTGGACTAAGTTTTTTGATAATTTGAGAGACCACCGGCTTAGTCACCCGATATGGCAAACTCTGCTCTTTGGGATCGCCACTATCAACAAACCAATATCCCACCTGCGCAATGTGTTGAAACAAATCATCTAGAGGTCGATAGATCTCCATCGCAGCATCTAAATACAGAACATAAGGGTATAGATCTAAAGCCTGCTTAATTGCCACCGGCTTCCAAGCAAACCAGCCCCGCACTTTTCGTCCCCCCGAAGATGTTTGAAAATATTTTAATAAATCTGGATGCACCATTTCCAAATCACAAACTTTAACACGCTCTAAATTAACCAGATACTCTCGCTGCCAAGACTTAAACCCTAAATCAAAAACCGCAATTTCAGAAAAATCCTGGCCATCATTCTTCTGAATAGTTTCAATGAGCGTAACTAATTTATTAAAAAAGTTCGCATCAGCTGAAGTAGCATAATAATGTGGAATCCCAAACGAGCAGCTATTAGTCAATAAGAAAACTACTATCAAGATTCTACGCATTCCAGCTCACATCCCATATATCTAGATCTTTAAAAAACTCTTGCCCATATTCTTTAAACCAAGCTTGAACTTGCCTTTTCTGCCAACTAGAATTTTGCTCATAAATAGTTTTATCAAAAAAACCATATCCCGCAAACCATTCTTGTGGACAAGTTAAACAGCGACGCAGCTTTTCATCTTTGCTCTCGCCGTACATTTTGTTAATCTGCTTTACATCGATTTTTGGATCGCGAATTTTCTCCAAACATCTATACCAGGCCTGCTTTGATAGTAAATTATCCCAATTCACAAACTGAAAATGCATTAATCCTGCTGTGAAATCATGCTGGTAACAGCCAATTCGAGAGTGGCCACTAGATGGCCAAAATAATCCATCAAAGCGCACACGACGAGCTGCGACTGCAAGTGGGACCTGATAGTTATTAAGTTGATCTTGAAAATATCGCTGCAATTGAATATTATTACGGTCATACTTACCATCATATCCACCTATAAATCGACGAATAATTGGATAGCCATACTTATCCAAACAGTTATTCAAAAAACTAAAGTCATGATCATCTACTACAACAGTTTTAATTGCCCCAATCAGAGCACTTGGGGTTCTTGAGGTGTGTAAAAATCCAGATTTATAGCTACAAATACCATCATCACAAAATCCAATCACAATTCCTGCTCCTGACCAAACCGAATAATCATAACGATATTGATTCACTGATCGCCATAAATTAATTAAAGTCAGTTGCAAGCGCTCACCAGATTGTAATGCTAATACTTTATTTCTTAAAAAATTATCTTTTAATAAATTAGCCGTAAACATCTCGTCAGCATCAATCACAATAAAGTGTGTTCCGCCAATTTCCCGCCCCGCTTGTAACAATAAATTTCGATCACCAGGTTCATCCCGATACCAAACCTTTTTTTCAATAATGCGCTCAATATGACACTCCTTCTGCAACGCCTGCACTGCTGCCACTGTGCCATCTTCGGAGGCATCGTCAAGCACTACAATCGCATCTGTATACATTGCCAGCGCCTTAAGGCATGGTACAATCATCTGAGCTTCATTACGTACTGGCACCAAACCGACAATCTTGGCTTGAGACAATAATCCGGCAAAGTAGAATAGATGCAATAAACAAATTAACTTACGCTTCACAGCTAACCCCTCTTTTTGCAACCTTAAGCCTACTCCCAGTTCACGTCCCAAATGTCTAGATCTTGAAAGAACTCCTTGCCGTACTCTTTAAACCAAGATTTAACCTGCTTTTTTTGCCAACTATCATTTTTCTCATAAACCGATTTATCAAAAAAAACATATCCAGTAAACCACTCCGCTGGGCAACTCAGATAACGACATTTTTTCTCATCCTTGCTCTCACCGTAAGCTTTATTAACCCATTTCACATCAACTTGATGATTGCGAATTTTCTCTAAACATCTGTACCAAGCCTGCTTAGCCAAGAGATTATCCCAATTCACAAACTGAAAATGTATTAATCCCACTGTAAAATCCAGTCGATAACAAGGCACCTGGCTATGTCCCGAATGATTTAAAAAAACCACTCGACCTTGCGCAACCAAATCAGCAGCCTCTTGAACTGTCAGGTGATTGTTCTTAATCTGATCAATAAAGTATCTTTGCAAATGAAGATTATTCCGATCAAAGTAATCATGTTGATAGTAAGTTTTAATTATTTTTTTACCATACTGAGACAAGCAGTCCTCTAAAAAATCAAACCCCTGATTGTCTAGAACTAACTCCTGGACATTTCCTGACAAATTAGCTGGCGAACGAGACGTGTGAATAAAATTGGAACTATAAAAACAGTGTCCATCATCACAGAAAGCCACATTCATCTTTCCTCCTGACCAAACCGAATAATCATAGCGATACTGATTCACTGATCGCCATAAATTAATCCAAGTCACGTTTAACATTTCTCCAGGATTTAAAGCCAAAATTTTATTACGTAATACATTATCCTTTAATAAATTAGCCGTGAACATCTCATCCGCATCAATCACAATAAAATGCGTTCCGCCAATTTCCCGCCCCGCTTGTAACAATAAATTTCGATCACCAGGTTCATCCCGATACCAAACCTTTTTTTCAATAATGCGCTCAATATGACACTCCTTCTGCAACGCCTGCACTGCTGCCACCGTGCCATCTTCGGAAGCATCGTCAAGCACTACAATCGCATCTGTATACATTGCCAGCGCCTTAAGGCATGGTACAATCATCTGAGCTTCATTACGTACCGGCACCAAACCGACAATCTTGGCTTGAGACAATAATCCGGTAAAATAGAATAGATTCAATAAACAAAATAACTTACGCTTCACAGCTAACCCCTCTTTTTGTACTCTGAAAATATCATAATCATTTTCTACCAATTTTAAAATTTATTGTAAATCAATCAGTCCAACACGATCCAAACATCAGTACGCTTATCCACGGTTTCTGGATCATAAAAAAATTTATGTTCAAATTCATGATAAAGTTTAAAAATTTTGGTAGAATCAATTCCAATTGTCAACCGATGGCAATTATCCACAATAATTACAGTGCCTTTTTTGACATGACTCAATGCCGCCCGAGCACAGGCATTATAATGCCATCCATCAATAATAATACAATCATACTGTTCATCAGTTTCATGAATGGCATTAACATAGGGACTATTTTCCCCATAGTTACTTCTAATATTACTTTCTATTTTTCCAAAAAAGGGATGTTCTTCTATCACTACTTCGATGGCCCTGCTTTTATATGTTAAGTTTTTAACATCATATTTTCTAATCAAATATTTCATTTGCTGCTGATGCAAATCATTATTTATACGCAGATCCAAATCATCTACAGCTGTGATGCTACGGCAATTCTTAGCTAGCCAAATCGTAGAATGCTTTCGGCTGCGCCATTCAAAAATTTTCCAATTACTCA
>JAHFBM010000039.1:0-6192 GCA_023250055.1 bacterium
CATGACCTGGACAGAAGTTGAATATAATGCCTATGAAGACGCCATTATCGCTGCCAATGATGAAGTTGGCAAAATCAATTTTGCACACAAAGAAGGTATAGAAGTGGGTAGAAAAGAAGGTATAGAAGTGGGGATAGAAGAAGGCGAGGCTAAAAATAAATTAGCCACAGTCAAAAACCTTCTAAGTATGAACGAGTTTAGCATTGATAAAATATCTCAAATCACTGGTTTTACTGTAGATCAAATCAACCAAATTAAAAAAACTAATTGATCCCTTGTTGTGATCTGTTGACAAAGATAGCATTAGTTGATAATTCTTCAGGTTAGAAAAGTGTTACGCACACTAAATAAAAAAGGACTAGTTTGATGCAAAAAAAAACCATGATTTTACTTAGTTTGGCCTTATTGGCCAACGCTTTTAACTCCAAAGCAGATCTATCTTCAACCAATTTAACAACAGAAAACTTTGATGACCAACTAGTTCATCGCACCCAGCCCACTACACCGGCCTTTCAATACCCAATTAAGCCCTCTGATTTAAATCACCATGCCACTAGCAGCAATGGAATGTACACCATTAACCGCTCTGGAAGATATTATTTATCTCAAGACCTGATGCCAAGCCCAAGTAGCACCGGCGTTTATGCCATTAGAATTAGTGTCAGCAATGTTACTTTAGATCTAAATGGCAAAACAGTTGCCCGCAATCCAGATATTCATACTGGTACTGGCTTAACTGCTATTCAAATTGATTCTGGAATGTTTAATGTTCGAATTGCCAATGGATATATTCAAGGCAAAAATAATAATAACCAATATATTGGGACTGGAATTAATGTTGCAACTGGTTGCAAACTGATTACGCTACACAATGTTCAAGTTAATCAATGTAATGTTGCTGGAATCGTAGCAGCTTCTACTAACAATTTAACAATTGAAAACTGTACTGCCAATGAATGTTCTGGTAGTGCCGCCCTAAATGGATTAAGTTTAACATCTTGCAATGATGCTATTATCAAAGATTCTAATTTTAATTTAAGCACAACTAGCTCCGGCGCCGCCAATGGTGCTTTATTTACTAGCTGTACCAATCTTAATTTAGACAATTGCCATGCTTCAAATACATCTACTACCAGCTCAGGCACCACCGCCTATGGCCTTCAATTTAGCAGCTGTTCAGATTGTATCATCAAAAACTGCAAAGCCACTAATACTGCTGCAATCACTACCGGAATTGGAATGCTCGTCAGTAGCTGCAGTGACTGCCATTTCAATAATTTAGATACCTCTATTTCATCTGGCACTACTGCATTAAGTATTAGCATTGCAAGTTCTCAAAGCTGTAGTTTTGAGAACTGCTTAGCCAATAGAAATACCTCATCTAGCGGCGTTGCAGCCGGTATCAGACTTAGTTCATCACCAGTTAATTCTTTTACAAACTGCACAACCAACTACCACTCTGCGACCGGTGGAGAAGCAATTGGTTTTGATATCCAAAGTGGTAGCAATAACTGTTTATTAACTAATTGTATCCTGTCATACAATACAGCTGCAAGTAGCACATATGCTGCTTATGGCGCTAAAGTAGGTGCGCAAAATATTGAGTTTAATAATTGTAGCGCTAACCGTAATAATGCCTCACATGCTTCTGGTAGCAACGCTTATGGTTTTTATTTTAGCAGCTCAAATCAAAATCGCTTAGACAACTGCCATGCCAACAATAATATCTCTGCTGGCGCCAGCGCTTATGGACATTATCTAACAGCATCTGCTAACAATCTAATCACAAACTGCCAAGCCGTTGGTAATGATGCCCAAACCGACAACTTTGAAGCTGTAGGCTTCTATTCAACTGCTGGCACCAACAATCGTTTTGAAGGATGTATTGCCAATGGCCAAATTTGTGATGGGTCAACTGGTGGCTCAAGTCAATTGGCAGCTGGATTTAAATTCCAATCCAGTGAAACTCGCTCACAAATCCTGTCCTGTGAAGCTATCGGTAATAATGGCGGTGGCGGAGCATCATCTCATGCTTATGGCGTTTTCTTCTCTGGTACCTCTGCTGCAACTAGCTGCATCATCCGCAACACCACCATGGCCCATAACATTGTCAGTGCTGGTCGTAACTATGGTTTCTATGATGCCTCCAGCGCTGTAACAACAACCCTAATTGCCAATACATCAATCGGTCATGGTCAGTGCCTGGTCAGTGCCACCTTAAATGCTAGCAACCAATTTGTTGATACGGCTAATACTGGTATGAACTACTATTATAACCATGCCGGCACGGGTGATGATCCGCGCAATGCAATTGCTGAGGCGCCCCGCTATAATATCAATTCTATTAGTACCTCAGTTGGCGGATGGGAGAATATTTCGCTGTATTAAAGCCCTCATTTTAAATACTTACAGGGTTGGGGAACTATTGCTCTCCAACCCTGTTTTGCTATAGTTCGATAATGCCGACTAGATCAACGTTTATACTTTCGGCACAGCTGTGCCGAAAGTATGCTAAAATAAAGGAATAACAATGATAAAAATCAAAAAAGAAAAACCAGTCGTGTCATCAAAAGAATACATCCTAGTACTAAATAATCTTAAAAAGACCATCTTACAAGTTCAAACAGACACCATTCTAACTACCAATAAAGAGCTTATAAAATTATATTGGGCTATTGGAAAGACGATTGTAAAACAGCAGTCATTACTAGAATGGGGCAAAAATACTATTGAAAATTTAACTCAAGACCTACAAAACGAGTTCCCTGGCATTGCCGGATTCTCAGCGAGAAACGTTTCTCGCATGCAATCTTTCTATTTGGCATATCAAGAATATGAGGATGACCAAAACTCCTTTGAAACATTGCCCATTTTTAATTTGCCTTGGGGACACAACTCTGTAATTTTAGAAAAAATTAAAAACAAAAACCATCGACTTTGGTACATTCAGAAATCACTGGAATATGGTTGGAGTAGAAGCGCCCTGGAAACGGCTATAAAATCCAAGCTGCTAAATCGTGAAGAAAAAGCTATCACCAATTTTGATAAAATCCTACCTGCTCCAAGTTCAAAACTAGCTCAACAGGCCTTTAAGGATCCATATATATTTGATTTTTTAACATTAGAAGTAGACCATATTGAACACGATCTAGAGAAAGGACTTGTAAACAATATTGAAAAACTATTACTAGAAATGGGAAAAGGCTTTGCCTTAGTTGGCAGGCAATACCATTTAATAGTTGATGAAAAAGACTACTATATAGACCTTATATTTTACCATATCCACCTAAAATGCTATGTCGTAGTTGAATTAAAAGCTCGTGAATTTGACCCTAAAGATGCTGGGCAACTAAACTTCTACTTATCTGCAATTGATGACATGGTCAAACAAGAAAGTGACAATCCAACTATTGGCCTAATTTTGTGTAAAACTAAAAAAAATTTTACAGCCGAATACGCCCTGCGCGGCATTCACCGTCCAATTGGAGTTGCTGAATACGAAACAGAAATTATAACCAAGCTGCCCGCACAACTAAAGCGCAGCCTTCCATCAGTAGAAGAAATTGAAGCTGAGTTAGAAAAAAGCCAAGCATTGTTAAAAAAAGCACTAACAAGCATAAGAAGAGCCACCAAAAAAGCGACTCCATAGCCATGGAAATCTGTACAGGCCACTTAGCAATCAATCACTTTTTAGTGTATAGTTATCTATTATGCCAAACTATTTTACACACTTACACACGCACACTGAGTTCTCGCTCCTCGATGGCGCCATTAGTATCGACAAGTTAATCCAATTTGCCAAAGAACAAAAAATTCCAGCTATTGGAATCTCTGATCATGGCAATATCTTTGGCGCAGTTAAATTTTTCCAAAAAGCTCAAAGTGCTGGAATTAGACCCGTTCTGGGAATTGAAACTTATTTAACAGAGAATGCCGATTTAAGATCGGCTGACAATAAATATTATCATCTAATTTTGATTGTCAAAAATCAAATTGGTTATCAAAATCTATGCAAACTAATCTCATTTTCATATCAGCAAGGCTTTTACTTCAAGCCCCGAATTGATTATAAAATTTTAGAACAATACTCTGAAGGCCTAATTGCAACTACGGCCTGCTTAGGGGGACACATTCCCAAGCTGCTAATGCGCGGACAAGAACAGCAAGCTGAAGAATACATGGATTGGTATTTAAGGGTATTTGGTAAAGAAAATTTCTTTTTTGAAGTTCAGCCCGAAGATCAACCTGAACAGGTCGAACTAAATCAAAAATTATTTGATTGGAGTACGCGCAAAGATATTCAAGTTGTAGCAACCTGTGATAGTCACTACACACATTTAGATGACCATGAAGCCCACGAAGTCATGTTAGCAATCCAAACTAGAGCCAAATTAGATGATCCTAATCGCTTTAGCTTTGGTACATGCCGAGCCTACATGCGCACTGAAGCTGAAATGCTTGCATTGTTTCCCAATCATCCCGAAGCGATTTGGAACAGTGGTAAAATCGCTGATCGATGTAACTTTAAATTTGAAACCGGCAAGCTATTTTTCCCCACCTTCGAAATTCCCGCTCCACATAGCCAGGACTCTTACTTTAAAGAGTTATGTCAAACTGGACTGCAAACACTTTGTAGCACGCAACGTTTTCCAGTCAACGAGATTGAACAGTATCAAGCCCGCCTAGATTTGGAGATGGATCTAATTATTAAAATGGGCTTTGTAGGCTACTTCCTTGTTGTTAGTGATTTTATTCAGTGGGCGCGCCGAAATGGCATTCCGGTTGGTCCCGGTCGAGGCTCTGCAGCCGGATCACTCGTAGCTTGGGCATTAGAAATTACTAATATTGATCCATTAAAATATAATCTACTATTTGAACGGTTCTTGAATCCCGAACGAATCACAATGCCTGATATTGATATTGATTTTTGCATTGTTGGTCGCGAACGAGTAATTCAATATTGTCGTGATAAATATGGCCATGACAAAGTTTGTCAGATTATTACATTTGGCACAATGATGGCCAAAGGGGTTATTAAAGATGTTGCTAGAACCTTAGCATTACCATTCGAAGATGCTAATGCCTTAACAGATTTAATCCCTGATCAACTAAAAATTTCACTTGATGAAGCAATTGAGCAAGCACCAGAGCTAAATGCTTTAATTCAAAGCAACTCTAAAATTCAAAAAATTTTTGAAATTGCAAAAAAACTAGAAGGACTCACTCGACATGCCTCCAAGCATGCCGCCGGAATCGTAATTTCTCCTGAGCGAATTGATCATGTTCTCCCAATTTATATTCCACCCAAAACAGATGAATTGGTTACACAATATGCCATGACCGAGCTGGAAAGTATCGGCTTTCTCAAAATCGATATGTTGGGGCTAAAAAATTTAACTTTAATTGATAAAGTAGTCCAAGAAATTACTAAAAATCACAATGTTACGATCAACATTGACATGCTTCCATTGGACGATTCCAAGACCTTTGCTTTGATCTGTGCAGGCAAAACCTCTGGAGTTTTTCAATTAGAATCTGATGGCTTAAAGGAGGTTTTACGCAAACTACAACCAGATAAGTTTGAAGATATTATTGCCGTTAATGCGCTTTATCGCCCTGGACCATTAGGATCAGGCATGGTAGATGACTACATTGCCCGCCGGCACGGTCGTCAGGCAATTACTTATCAATTTGAAGAGCTTGCACCAATCCTCCAAGAAACCTATGGAGTCATTGTATATCAAGAACAGGTGATCAAGATCGCTTCTACAATTGGCGGATATAGCTTGGGAGAAGCTGATATTTTACGCCGCGCAATGGGTAAAAAGAAAGCCGAAGTAATGGCTGAACAAAAAGAGATTTTTGTAACCAAGGCGATTGCCAAAGGATTTGATAGCTGCAAGTCCGGTGAGCTTTTTGATCTAATGGCCTATTTTGCAGGCTATGGTTTTAATAAATCACACTCTGCTGCTTATGCCTTAATCGCTTATCAAACGGCCTACTTAAAGGCCAACTATCCTGCAGAATTCATGGCCTGTTTAATTTCATTAGAAGCCACACACGCTGAAAAGATGGCATTCTATTTAGCTGAAGTTAAGGAGATGGGACTAGAACTACTGCCACCGAATATTAATCTATCTCAAATCGATTTTTCAACCATCGGAAACCATCAAATTCTATTTGGGCTACTAG
>JAHFBM010000039.1:6202-7759 GCA_023250055.1 bacterium
AATGTCGGCATGTCAGCGCTGGAAGCGATTGTAACTGAGCGCAACAAAAAACCTTTTTATGATCTATTAGATTTTTGTCAACGAATCGATCTGCGCACTGCAAACAAACGTGTTTTAGAAAATTTAATCTGTGCTGGTGCTCTTGATACCCTAGCCGGAACACGCTTACAAAAATGGGAAGCTCTGGCGCATATTATGGAAGTTGCAATTGAACGCAAGCGCAGCCTAGAAACCGGTCAAATGGCCTTATTTAGCAAACCAGTTAATATTAGCGCCACACCTGAACCATATCAGTTTACCAATAATGGTGAGTGGGACTTAAAATCTAAATTAGAAAAAGAACGAGAAGTAATTGGATTTTATATCAGTGCACATCCCCTAGATGCTTATAAACCATACTTAAAATATCTAGATATTAAGCCCTTCGAACAGCTTGTCGCGCAATACGGTAATCAAAAGATTGGCGAAGAACCAACCGTAATTGGTTTGGGTATCAAAGGCGGACTGAGAACCATCACAACTAAAAAAGGTGATCAAATGGCCTTCTTACAACTTGCCGACCAATCTACCAATGCTGATATCATTGTCTTCCCTAAACTGTATAAAAAAATTAGCGCCGCACTGAATCAAAATAGTGCTTTTATTGTACAAGGACAATTAGATTTAACCAGTACAACCAAATGCAAAATCAAAGCTGAGCAGATTACTCCAATCGAACAATTTTTTGATCAATGGAGCGATTTTAAGCGAGCTATTATCACACTGCATACACCTCCCAAATCAGAACTACTGGCGCAATTAAATTCTCATAAAGGCAAAACTCCAGTCACAATTCGATTTCGTGAAAATGAAAAATATTTAATTATTGAACTAAAATTACGAGTCCAACTAAGCTTAGATTTTGTAAATCAAACCGCTAAATGGTGTGATAACTTACAGATTATAATTTAAAATATACCCATATGTCAGGATATAACCATGCATAATAATGAAGTTAAGCCAACCATCTTTGATGGCAATATTTATATATTCTATGCCTTCGATGTTGGTGAAGATATTGATTTTGAAAGAATTGAACGGCATCAACCAGTTCTATTAATGCCCTATTCACCACCCAAATATTTTAGAAATTATCAAATACCTCTAAATGTCGAGCTGCCTCATCCCCATGATACCTCCAACTGCTTTAGCGCCCGATTATTGCGCTTCGGAGTCATGTCTCTAATTTATAAAATTCCATTTTCCGATACACTAGAGAATCTGCAACAGGTCTTAATCGATGTTGATGAAAAATTTCAAAATCAGAGTGTACATGATGCAAAGTCCCTGTATCGCAAGATTTTACCGTTTATAATTAAGCCTAAATTTTTTCATCTGCGCACCAGCTACACTGTAATTCAAGCCAACCCGACTCATGGCCAAGATGCTCGCAGCTTTAAAGAAAAATTTGGCAACCAAATTGCATCACTGGTTCGATTTGAAACCATGAACTTATCTGCCGAGCAGCGCAATGAAATTTTAGCATCAGCTCAAAGCTATTATCGCGGTGATTTAGTT
>JAHFBM010000006.1 GCA_023250055.1 bacterium
TTGCCCGTTTTTATAATACAGTTAGACCTCATCATGGGATAGGCCTTTTGACACCAGCTAAGTTTTATGAGTTAATCAAAAATGAGGTCCTGGAGTCTCATATGTGTTGAACGATGACACCCTGTTGCAAGGGGTCTGTTTGTGTTTAGAATTAGTGTGTTTAGAACTAGAATGATAGATGTGAGGATTTAGGGACATTATGAAATATAAACTGCTTTTTTTACTATTAGTTGTATTTAGTAACTTGAGTTCCATTGTTTGGGTTAATCCTAATCAGGGCAAGTGTGACTATTCGTATGTCTTTGCTCCTGGAATCTTTTGTAGTGAAATTCATTTAGCTAAGTATCGTACCCCATTTAGGGCCTCGTCTGGTGAAATAATTAGTTGTGATTGCGGGATTAAGACAATCGGTGATAAATCAGTGGCATGTAACTTTGCTGAAATTGCTCCAAAGCGTTTAAAGTCACGAGGGTCTCGAATAGTTACAAAGCCTATTAGGTTTATAACTGGATACTTTACTCGTAAACGGGGGATTAAGGTTGACTTGCAAAGTGGCGATGGAAATCATTCCGTAATAGATCACTCTGTAAAGATTTTTAAAATTAATATTGGGCAGGATCAGGATGTTGAAATTTACCGAGATGCTGTTGAAAAGCAGTTGGTTCAAAATGAAGGTAACATCAATCATAAAGTAATTTTATATGGTCAATCACGTGGCTCTGCAACGGTATTTAATTATTTTGCTTATCATGATAGTCCAGAAGTGGCGGCAGTAGTTTGTGAAGGTGTGTTTGATTCCGTTCCTAATATTGGTCAGTCTAGTAATTGGTTAACTAAAGCAAAAATTAAAATGTTGCAGCAGTTGAGAGGGATAGACTTTAAGGTGGATGGTATGTCGCCCTTGGCTGGCGTAGACTTGATCAAAGAGGATAAACCAATTGCTTTGATTACATCTGAGAATGATAAAATAGTACCAATGATGTGTACTGTAAACCTGTATAAAAAATTAAGAGATAGGGGCTTTTCAAAGGTGCATTTATTGCGTTTAAAAAGCGCATCGCACAGTGTTTATCCTACTAGTGATGAAAAAGATCAGTACCAAGCTTTTATGCATGCTTTTTATAAAAAATATAATTTGCCGTATGTTCCGGAGTACGCGATTCAAGGTCAAGAGATTTTAAAACAAAGTCAGCCAGATTTGTAAGTTTAATTTAATTATAACAATGTTGGGAAAATTTAGTGTATAAGCTTCGAGTTATAACTTCTTTATTGCTAGTCAGTTGTGCAAATCTATCATGTTCTACGCATTATCTACAGAGTGTATTTTCAGATCGATCTCAAAGAGTTAAGATTGGTGAGTTTATTGACGAAGTCCTTAAGCAAGCAAATTCGAACGATATTTTGGTGTTAATAGATAAGTTTAAAAAAACATATACTGATCAAGAGCTATATCATTTCTTACTTATGAATGCCCCTGATATTAGATCAAGAAACTTTAAGTATCGACAGCTTAAAGCGCTTAATCATCAAAAAATAATTTTGTCAGAACAGATGAAAATGCTTCTAGGTAATTCTGTTAATGTTGGTAATTGTGTTGAGATTGGTAACCCGGCTACTTATATACAAGCTAGCTCAAAATTTTTGAAAATATCAGGACAAATTTATGCAGTTGGTGATAGACAACTAGCAACTGATTCTATTCAGGCCTTTAGCTTAAATCCAATGAAGGGTTTTAAGTATTATGACAAGTTTATTTACCTAAGCGATTACCAACCGATTCAACCATCTGATATCCCGAGTAGTAGTATTGAGTTAGTGGTTTGTACAATTGGATTACATCATATTCCCGTTGAAAAGCTGGGAGAGTTTGTACTATCTATTCAAAGGATTTTGAAGCCGGGAGGCACCCTGATTTTGCGTGAACATAATTGTACTTCTGAGTCGCAGGTGGCGTTGGCGTATGCAGCACATAGTATATATAACGTAATTGCGACCGGAGAGTCCGTGGAGTCTGAATCAAAAGAAGTTCGAAACTTTCAGTCATTAGGTTATTGGATTGATTTGTTAAGCGGATATGGGCTTGTAGTTGGTAAAGACAGATTGATGCAATCAGGCGATCCAACTATGAATACTTTGTTGAAATTTACTAAGCAGGCTAAATCATATAAAGATGCTGTAGTTGAAGCGTCTCAGATTCTTAAACAGTCTGGACAAGAATATGAGCGGCCACTGGTTAAGACTCATTTGGGAGCTAATGAATGGTATAATGTGGATGTTGCGCAAGAGTATGGAGAGTTTATTAATCATACGCCATTTTATGAATTTCCATATTTCAAGAGCATTAAAACATACTGGAAAATTTTTGGTAACTCGTGGCAATCAGCGGCTAAGAAGAGCGGGCACCTTGAGGTTCTCAAGTCGGATAATACTATGATGAATTTGTTTATTGGTGTGACTATGACAGCTGAATACGCTGCTAAAGGTGTTTTGTCTATTCCTGTGCGCTGGATGTTTAAAGGAGAAGAGCCGGCCTCTTTAAAGGCGATTGTATATGATCCAGATGATCAGTTGAGTAGCTTGTTGGATAAAATAAGGCTTATTAGTGTTGATCATAAATTTAAAATTAAAACAATTGAGATTCCTAGATATAAAGAATTTGTGAAATTTTTAGTTAAATTAGCAAATACAAATATTGAAATAAAAGAAATTGCTGGTCAAAGTGAACTTCAATTTAAGGTTAGAACATTTCAGGTAGAGCTTGATTTTGATGCTATTGATGGATGTCATCGTGAATACTCTTGGAGATCTATCTCTAATCCAGACATGATTATTACAATGTTAACAGTGCAGTTGAATAAGATCGGCTTGGTAATTAAGCAGTTACAGTCTCAAAAAGTTGATATTTTATATATTCATGATTTTTAATTAATAGGGATATGGAAATGAAAAAGTTTAGATATTTATTGTTAACAGTTTCTGTATTAGCATCTTCAGGGCTTGCTAATACTAGCTCATATCGAAATTTGTTTGAAATTAGTCAGCCTGTTCAAGTTTGTCCAGCTAGCTTGTCTGATTTGGTTAATATGGTTAGATGGGCTGACAAAAATAGTAAAAAGATATCCTTAGTTGGTGCAAATCGTAGTCAGGGTGGCCAAACAGTGGGCCAAGGTGATGGGTTAAGAATTAATTTGTGTAAGTTAAATCATGTGGTTGCATTAGATGTCTCAGGGAAGACGGTGACGGTAGAGGCCGGAATAACTTGGAGTGAGCTTCAGTCTGTGATTAATGGACATGGTTTAGCTGTGAAAGCAATGCAGTCGTATGCCGACTTTTCTGTTGGTGGGTCTTTATCTGTCAATGTTCATGGACAGGATTTGACCAACAATCCTTTAATCAAGAGTGTTAGATCATTTAAATTACTTACTAGTAGCGGCGAGTTGATTAATGTTAGTCGTCAAGAGAATAGCGAGCTGTTTGGGTTGGTGATTGGTGGTTATGGGTTATTGGGTATAATTATTGAAGTATCTTTAGATTTAACAGATGATTTAGTAATGGAACGTGATGTTGCTATTCTAGATCGGGAGAACTTTGTTGAATATTTTAATAAAAACATTCGTAATAATCCTTTAATCGAATTTTATTCAGCTAGATTTTCCTTAAATTCAAAATCGCTTCTTGATCAGGTGATAGTTGTGTCTTATCGCAAGACGAATTTGTCACTAGTTGCGACAGAAATGCAAAGTGGCGAATCAGCTTCTTGGAGGTCCTTGTTGTTGAATCAGGCGGCTAAGTTCGGATTGTTTGCAACGTCAAAGCTGGGAGTGATTAAAAATTTAAGATTTGCAGTTGAAAAGTTATATTTTAAGTCCGGTGCGACCATTACTAGGAATAGATTTATGAGTTTTCCGCTAGATAGTTTGCCACAGGATGATAGCGGTCAAGCTTATGTTTTACAGGAGTATTTTATTCCTTATGATAAGGTAGATGAATTTCTAAATGTTCTTAAGATTAATACGAAGGCGTTTAAAATTAACTTGTTAAATTTAACAGCGCGTCATGTGAATGCTGATCATGAATCAGTTTTATCCTATGCATTGACGGATTGTTGTGCGCTGGTGCTCTATATCAATGTTGGCAAAGCCGAGCAAGCGTATCAAAAAGTTTCGGCTTATGGCCGGGTTTTAATTGATCAAGCTGCTGTACTAGGGGGAACGTATTATTTGCCATACCAATTGTTTGGGTCTAAATCAAAGGTGCATGCTGTTTATCCACAGTTTAGTAGATTTGTAGATCGAAAGAAGTTTTATGATCCTAAAGAAATGTTTATGAATCAATTATATCTTAAATATTCTTGATTTTATAGCCAAACTCACTTAGTAACGCACACTGCGTCATCGCGAGCCCCTTGTAGGTGTGGCGATCCACTTGCGTCATCGCGAGCCCCTTGTAGGTGTGGCGATCCACTTGCGTCATCGCGAGCCCCTTGTGGGCGTGGCGATCCACTTAAAAACTAGCACATAGATTGCCACGTCGCCAAAAGAAGGCTCCTCGCAATGACATGCTGGTTTGTGCAGAGGTTACTGCAATTAGCTATAGGCATAATTTCTATCAAATTTTATAAGCTTAAGTAAGCAGCTTGCTGTTCATTGAGCCATTTATTATGCTTGTAAAGTCCTTCAACTTGAGTTTTGGCTATTTGCGGGTTTAGTTTGCCAACTAAATCTTGGGCGCCAAGATAAAGGTAGCCATAAAATGGAATATGCATTTCGCGCATAGCCTCAGATACAGATTTGATATTATCTTGTAAATCGTCGAAGAATATTATCTGGTTGGGTCTCCAGCTTAGCAGCTGTTGTAGTCGCTCTAGAAAGACTTTTAAGATTTGGCCTTTTGGTAAATTGCTACTGCAGAGTAATCCATGGTAAAAGGCCGTGGGGTTTCCATCTTGATCTTTGGGTATGTCATGGAATACCATGTCGGGAAAAGCTGTCTTACTAAAGTCGATTCCTAACCCTTTTAAATCATTTAGTCGCCATTCTGGCAGATATGGCTCAAAGTAGGTCGGCCCAGCATACAGAGCTGTTAATGCAATAGTTGGAATTTTTCGATCTTGAAGATTTTTAATAAAATTGATAATTTTCGGTTCAATTAAACTGGATTTATCGGCAGATCGCCACAAATCACTATAAAATTTATCTGGCTTTAAGGGGTAGGGTAGCTTTGCGGTTTGGGCTTGTTTAACCAGCTCCCTGCGAGCAGGCTTGTATTTGGCCCAATTGATTTTGCTATTGGGCGAAGTGATGGTATCATCGATGTCAAATAGGACTAACGTATCAGGGGTAGCAGCTTGTAGAGCTTGAGCGGCTTGATCAAACGAGTGAATTGCTTGAACTACATTAATAGATTCAGCTGGCTTGAGCGTCCATCCGCTAATTAAGCTTAATAGTAGCCCATGTATAAGTATATGATGTTTCATAGTTATAATCTCCATTTAGAAATAAGTTTACAGATGTTTTATCCTTTATATCAAGGGTTTTAACAGGGGTTTTAACAAAGCGTAGAAGTTTTTTGATGAGGGGTGTGCAATTGATTTTTGTTAGAACCTTGCTAGGGTATGTCTTTGCTTTATACTTGACTGAGATAAATTGAGTCTTTTTGAGTGATTGGATTTGGCATGTTTATTAATAGATCGATGTTTACTTTAATTCTTCTGGTTATATTTGAAGTTGTAGCGCAGGGGAAATTTACAGTTAACCATGCAGACATTAATAGTATTTTGAAGCCTGATCAGGTATTAACTTATACTGTTCAACCTCAAAATAATAATGTGAGTATGACTTTCAAAGATCGGGATTTGAATATTGGAGAAATAGTTTTGACTAATGTGCAGATCATTTCAAATAAGCTGCGTGATCTTAAAAAAGACTCTAAATTAACTAAATTTAGCGCTAAATTAGTTGCTTTAAATAATGGTGCTATTGCTACGCATGCTGGAGCAATGATTACTGGTATGGATGAGATCCAGCTTAGGTCGAGCTTGGCTTTGGGGGTTACTAGCGCTATTTTGCGTTCACCTAAGATTTTTTTAGTTGCAGATCATTTTAATTTGCAGGCTTGTTTTATTGAAGGGGCTGAGTTTGTGCAATTGGAAAGCTCTTCTCCAGGTGCGCTGTTTCGAATTGTTAGGTTTAGCTTTTCTAAGGGAAATAAGATGCCAAATTTTATTCAAGGAATAATTAGTCTTGATACGGGCAAGATAGATGGTGAATTAATTGTAGCGGGTGTTAATAAGATTGAGATCTTATTGGGCGAGCAGGCGTTTAAGGAATAAGGAATATGGGCTAATGATTGAAAATATGAATAATGATAATTTAACTCAAGAGCACAAGAAATGGATATTGAAAGCAATAGCATATCATTTTCCTGAAGCAAGGGTCATTCTTTTTGGATCACGTGCGCGTGGCACTAATAGGCCTGGATCTGATGTTGATTTGGCTATAGATGTAGGTGCTCCAGTTAGACTACCTGAAATGGCCCGTGCGCGTGTAACGCTTGCCAATCTACCTATTGCACTTGATTTTGATATTGTTGATGTGCACAATATTCCTGATGAGCTTAAAGCGATCATATTGTGTGA
The DNA here is from genome assembly GCA_023250055.1 of bacterium. Lineage (GTDB taxonomy): Bacteria > Babelota > Babeliae > Babelales > JABDEC01 > JAHFBM01. The sequence continues at coordinate 6,638 of JAHFBM010000006.1, forward strand.
GGGGCTTGTGTGGAAAAATTAAGATTGGACCTTGAGCAGCTTAATAGGGCACTTGAGACGCTTGAGCAGTCTTTTAGGGTTGCACAAGAAATAGAAAAAATAGGCAATTGGGAGTTTGTTTTGGCGGCTGAAGATTCAACTATTCAGCGCTTTGAATATACCTATGAAACGTTTTGGAAATTTTTTAAAAAATATTTAGAGCAAGTGCATTATTTGAAAGATATAAATAGCCCGAAAAAAACCTTCTTGGCATGCGTTAACGCAGGGGTCTGCACGCTGAATGAAGGTAGTATCTTTATTGATATGGCTGATGGGCGAAATGAGACGTCCCATGTGTATAATATTGAAGCATCACGTGTTGTTTTGGCAGATATTCCGGAATATTATTCAACAATGTTTGCTGTGGTAAAACGTGTTAATACTTTGCTTGATTGAGATTTTGTTGGGCGAATAGGCGTTTAAGGAATAATATGTGGCTTAAAATTATTTTATGGTTGGGGTTATCGTGCGCTAATTTGCAATTATGCGCAAGTGATGCAGTGCCACCTAGTTTTTCGGATCAAGAGCTACAGCTGTTTGCAGCTGTGAGGCTTAGTGCTCAGTTTGGCTTTTTGGAGCGACACCTGTCAGGTGGCTTGGGTAGTAAAATAGAGTTAGTGCCAGAGCTATTCAGACGGTTGTCGCCAGATGCAGTTAAATTACTACGTAATACAGTTAATCAGCGTATTAGAATGTTGCGGCAGGATGTGACAGAAGAGCGATCTAAGTTAGTTTATGCTGCAGCGGCTAGAGCAGGTAGTAAATAGTCATGTTTAGAATAAATAATATTTTATTAGGTTTTGGATTAATTGCTTCGGGAGTTAGCTATGCTATTACATCTGATATGCGGGCGAAGGGCTTTGTCTATTTAAGTGAAATCGATCCAACTATTCAGGTGTCTTTGCGTTATCAGGACAGTGAAAATTTTGTGGGTAAGTCGATTGATGGTTATCAAAAACCAGTTACAATTATGACTAAGCCTACGGCTGAGGCTTTAAAGAAGGTTCAAGCTGATGTGCAAAAAGATGGGTATAGTTTAGTAGTGTATGATGCTTATCGGCCGCAGCGGGCTGTAAACCACTTTATGCGCTGGAGCAAGGATCAGTCCGATCAACTTAAAAAATTATTCTATTATCCACGAGTTAATAAAGCTGATGTATTCCAGCTGGGTTATGTATATACGCACTCTGGACACAGTCGTGGTAGCACGGTGGATTTAACGTTAATTCGCAATAAATCTAAACTACATAAAGTTGAGCCGCGTGACAGAATTTTGCGCGATGGTTATAAGATTCAGTATTTAGATGATGGCACAGTTGACATGGGCTCATCGTTTGATTTATTTGATACAGCTTCACACTGTCAGAACAATCTCATTGGTGAAAAGTATCAAAAACTACGAACCTATTTGAAAAATATGATGGAAAAGCATGGCTTTAAAGGCGTGACTAAAGAGTGGTGGCATTTTACATTGAAAAACGAACCATTTCCGGCAGATCGAGACGAGAGCTACTTTGATTTTGTGGTGAAGTAAAGTGATAATAAATTACGCCGAAATCTCTCGTGGGAATTTTTGATTCTCACCCCACATGCTCCGAAGGAATATTTGCTAGCGTTAAATGACCTAAATAGTAAGCATATTCCAGAGTGCGCTGCATATGTGGCTGAGATAGAAAGGGTGACGAAAGAGGGGTTAAAATGTTATAATAAACATTATGGTTTATCGTTTTAATTGCGGCTTGTAGGGGTGCTTGTGTTTAAAAAAATATTGTTTCTGGGTATGCTGTTTGGGGGATCTGTGGCTATTCTAAATGGCGATGATTTGTCACTTGATGGTACTGGTGATCGGCGAATTGCTGCAATTATGGCGAATCCGGTTACCGGTGTAGAGGCGTATAATAAAGCGCGCTTGAAGTTTGTACAATCTGTGAATCTTGAGAAGGACTTGAATATTAAGGAGATTGCGCATTCTTTTGGTTGTCAGACTCAAATGGGTGAAACTTTTTTAGCCGAAACATTGCGTATGCCAATTAGCCCGCTAGATCAAAGTGGTATTTTGCAAAGTCGCCAAGAATTTGTTAAACAACTAGTTGAAGATAAGCAGTTAAAAGTTCAGGTTGAAGAGCTGATTAATGTATTGCGTGAAGCTGAGGAAGGGGTGTCAGAGCTATTTTCTGACAATTTTATTGGAAAAGTCTGTCCGGAATTGGTAGAGCTGCAAAAGCTGAAAGTGTCTAATCCTTGGATGTACAGTTTGCTTTCTAACTTTCAAGCTAGTTTTGTGCAGCAAACAGTTACTGCAGGATTAAAGGGAGCGTCAGTTTATTTTCTGGCTAAAAGTGCAATAGATTTTGGTAAAATCATGGCAGCTGGTGGGTGTTCGGCTGGGGAAAATGCTCTGTTAGGTTTTATTACGGGTTATTATATTTTGGTTGATGCTAGTGTGGCCTATAGTATTTGGAACGACTATACCACAGCTAGCAAGAAGCGGGCGTTGATGCATAACTTAAATACGATAGTGCTAACTGCAGATAAGTTGGAGCGGCTTAGCGCAAAGTATAACTTGCAGTCACAGTTTAGAGTTAGTCAGATTCAGGATGCTGAAGGATTAGAGCTGCTTAAGATGTTGCGTCATTCGCGCTATCGCTATAAAAAATTGAGAATGTTCTACTACCCTAAAGTGCATTCATTTATGTATCAATTGTATCAGCAGGACCATCATTTAGCGAAAGTCTTCGCTTGCGTGGCTGAGTTAGATGTTTACAATGCAATTGCAGATACAATGATTGCCAGCAGGCGTAAGAGTGCTAATCCATTCTGCTTTGTAAAATTTATTCAGCAGGACCAGCCAGCTATTAAGTCTAAGAAGTTTTGGAATGTTTTGGTTGATAAAGCCGTTGTAAATGATTTTACAGAAAAACGACAAGTGATTTTAACTGGTCCTAATGCTGGTGGCAAGACTACGGCAATTAGATCGATTCTTCAAAACATTGTCTTGGGGCAAACTTTTGGAGTAGCAGCTGCGGAAGAGTTTGAGTTTACACAGTTTGATGTAATCCATTCTTACTTAAATATTTCAGATGATTTGATTAATGGTTCATCATTATTTGCTTCGGAAGTTAAGAGAGCTAAAGAAATAGTTAAAACTATTCAGGATCTGCAGCCAGTGCAAAAATATTTCTTTGTGCTAGACGAGTTGTTTACTGGTACGGTATCTGAGGATGGTGAAATTTGTGCGTATGAGTTTGTGAATAAAATCGCTAGCGCTAAGCGTGTCTTATTTATTTATGCAACACATTTTGAGAAGTTAAAGTCTCTAGGTCACAATTTGGATTATTGTGCGAATTATCAGGTTGGCGCGCCTGTGAAAAGCGAAGATGGTAAACTGAAATACCCGTTTACTTTTATACCAGGGGCTAGCTCTTCTCGTGTAGCAATTGATATGGCTAAAGAAGCCGGTTTATTTGCTTAGAGTGGTTTAAAGCTGTGATTTTAAAAAGGGCTTCTGTCATAATTTGGCAGAGGCCCTGTGGGAAGTTTAATTAAGCGGGATTAACGGTGAAATTTAAAATAATTTTGATGGTTCTGATGTGGGTGAGTATTAGTAGTGCTGAGACAGTGATCTTGGATGATAAACCGGGGGATGTCGGTCCTAGAATTGGCTGCTTTGATCTTCTGCGGCCAATGTTGCAGCGTTACAAGGCCGATGGTGGAAAAATAATTGAGACGTTATATGTGTGCCACTCGAATGACGACTTTGATATTTGGTTTAGCTTAAGTAGTTCTAGAGGTGACCTAATAAGATTTCGTGGTATATTTGATAATCAAGTAGATTATGATTGCACGGAGACTTGGTATTTGCGGCGGGGTAATACAGATCAAGTTCGCTTAACTGAGTAGTTGGCTAACAATGATCGGCAGGTCGCTTTTGCAAGGTTCACCCTGTTTGATCCAGGTAAGTAGTTCATTTGGCGATAGCCAGTAAGATGCGCAAAAATCATTGGGGTTATAATTGGGAGTCTTGTTGGTTTGAATCAAATAAACTTGCATGAAGGCCGACGTATGATGTGTATGGGGATTTAGTTGACCGATTAATTTATAGTTGGTTTGTTCAAGTTCTATGCGCAGCTCTTCTTGCAATTCTCGCTTTAGTGCTTCTTCATAACTTTCACCACTTGAGACATGTCCGCCCATGCTGGTATCAAGACTCAAAGGGAAAAGTTTTTTGCTAGCAGTTCTTCGTGGAATCCATAGTTGATTTTGATCATTACTTAAGAATAAGTTTACAACTCGAAAGTTGTTTAGATTTTGCGCATAAACCTCTGAACGCAGCTTGGTTCCAATGATCTGATCGTTAAAATCTACTAAATCTAATAATTCATCCATGTCAATTACTTTATCAGATTGAACTTTTGTTTCAAGGATAAAATGGTTTGTTGTAGTTCGGGGTAGTTATTAGGGTTTTGAGAGATGATGCTCTCGCAAATTAAAATAGCTTGAGATAGGGGGATTTTACTAAAATGGATAATTCGTTTGCTATCTTGGATAGGTAGGTTATACCCATATGGGTCTGTGAGTGTCATGCAGCTATTTAATAACTCAGTGTAGCATAGTCGCTGGACGGTAAAGTTATGTTGAGGGCTAAGAGGGCATAGGACTTCAGAGTCGATGTGTAAGGCACTATTTTGTATAATGCGTGAAATTAGCTCATCATTGTTTAAATAAAAGTAAAACTCTTCGCCTTCTCGCTTGGACCATTTTGCTGGTTCAATTTGATTGTTTGTAAATAGACCATTTAGATCCATAGTTTGACAGATTTCATCATATAGCAAATTAAATACGCGATAATCTAGATGTAAATTGATTAGATACAGGTTGGTTGAAAATTGGTGCTGGTCTAATAGATTGATTAGTGCGTCAAGTTGATTAGTAGTTAGATGGTTTAATGGTAGGCCAGTTTCAATTATGGCGGTGTCTTGTAGCACCTTAAGATCTAATAGATCTTTCTGGTCTTGAGAGAGTTGATTGTTTTCAAGAGTATCACCATGTAATTGAATAAATTTCTGTAATAGTGCTTGGGTACCATGCGCAAAGTAGTTAATATCAAAATGGTCCTGAGATAGATTGGGGGTGCACTTTACACATTTTAGAGGACTGCATTGATGTAGATAGGTTAGGTAGTGGCGAGCCAATTCTCGATATAAGCCATGTGGTAAAGTTAGGGAGTAGGGTCTTTGAAAGTCAATTTTATGGGTCGGTGTTTGGAGGTACTGTAGGTAGCTAAGTGAAGTAGGCGAATTCTGATCTTTAAGATAAACTAAAAAAGTTAGATCATCGGGCCGATAAAGTTTAAACTTGCGACCAGAACGAGCTAATGTTGTATGGGTTTGGTCTAAAAATTTGAAAATAAAAAAATGGGCAAACAGTTTAATATGATGATCAGTTAGGGTAAGTACAACAGATTGCTTAGGATTATTGACACCATTAGGGTCACGGTAGATTAACATTCCATTTGGTTTTAAAACTCTTAGTGTCTCATTGAAAAATTGATCTAGGCCATGGAAACCACTAGCATAGGAAATAATTTCATGCAAAATAGCCGAGGCATTAATTCCATCTAAAGTTTGATCTGCGAAGTAGCTTAGATCAATCGCATTTAGTTTTTTTAACTGGAGCTTGGGGCCAAAGTTTGCATGAAGATATTTGTGTAGTTCAGGATGGCGATTTGGTAAAGCATCTAAGATAGTTTGTTCAATGTCAGATGCGATGAGAGTGGTGTTTGATGTGGCTGGAATTTGAGATAACATGGTTGCAATTGGATCGCCACCAGTGCCGATTTCTAGATAGGTGCCAGATGGATCATTGAGGATATATGGAAGTATTCCAATTTTTTCTTGGATATTGTAGCTGATAATGTCTAAGTAAAAATTCAACTGTGAGTTTTTTTGAATAGTGCCATGTAGCTGATTGAAAGGTATTAACGCTAGGATAATTAAGTATAATTTACTTGTTGATAATTTGTTCATATTCTTGGGTTAACTCTAAAAGGGTCTTTTGAGAGGCATCTATTCTGATAACAGGGTATTTTTGAGAGATTAAATTAAGTAGTGGCTCTATTTGATTATGAAAATAAGTTAGTCGTTTTCGGATAATGTTTAAAGTATCAGCAACTCTGGTTGTTAAGTTATTCTGGCAATGATCACAAATGTTTTCAACCTTGGGTTGAGAAGTTTTTAAATTGTAGACATGAAAGCAGCTTGGGCAAACTTGTCGATTGGTAATGCGTTCAATATAATCGATGTCTTCGGCTAATAGTTGAATAAAGCAAACTTGATTGGTTAGTTTGTGTTCAATTAAAAATTGGTCTAGAAACTCAATTGAAAAAGTAGATCTTGGAAAGCCATCTAGAATAAATCGTTTTTGTTCTTTAAGGGCCGCTAAAAGATGCTTTTCAATTATGGCGCACATGAGCTGTTCAGGAAGATAGTCTCCAGCGTTAACAATGGGGGCGATCTGTTTTCCTAGTTCAGATTCACTAGCAATTTCAGCTCTGACCAAGTCTCCAGCGCCAATGTGGGCGTAATTATGTTGTTTGACTAGATATTGTGATAGCGTGCCCTTGCCACTTCCGGGGGCAGATATAAGAACCAAATTTTGATAGCTAAATGCAGAGGAGCTAAATAAAGAGATTAGCGTTAATAGTAGTTTCATTTTCATTCCTTTAACCTGGTGTTAAGTACAAAAAAATTATAAGACATGCGGATTAATTGTCAAAATATTTTTGTTGTCTGCTTTTTTTAACTAAGCTGTGCTTCGTTTTGTGTTGTCGACGAGCTGTTTTGGAGCCCTTGGATATTTTTGTTGGGATTCGTTTTTTGTCGACAGTTAATGCTTGGCGAACGGTTTGGGCTAAGTTGTTTAAAGCGGCAACTTTGTTTTGGTTCTGGCTGCGAGAGGCGCTGTAATGTACAATTAGATCACCTTCAGTTGTTAAGCGAGGTTGCAGCTTGTCTAGCAAGCGGGACCTTTGAAATTCATTTAAAACTGTGCTAGTTGGGATATTCCAGCGAATTGTGATTTTGGTGCTGGTCTTATTGACATGCTGACCACCAGGACCACTAGATCGACTGGCACTGACCTCTAATTCATGTTCGGGGATAGTTAAGTTTGGTTTGATTTTTAAATCGTTTTCCATACAATTAATAGTATAAACTTATTGATCAACTTTTAGGAAGAAGATTATGATACAGCAGTTGAATATAAAAATATTTTTAGGCGGGTTGATATTTTTTGGTGGATTACAAGCTGGTGAAAAAAAAATGACACCTGCGGCGCAAGAGTATGAACATTATTGTCAAGTTAGACAATGTGGCGATGTGTACATGTCGGCTTTGGATGGAATATTTAGATCAAATGGCTGGGTTGAAGAAAGATATACAGACTGTCAAGATGGTTTGGTGATTCCAATTACTAGTCGCATGATTTCAAATCGTGAAAATCGTGGACCAGTTTTGAAGATTTTTCCTGATGGAGCAGCGCTGGAGACAGCTTGGGGGCGTTGGCAGTTTGTGGCCAATTGTCCGATGATTGATCAAGGTGCATTGGAGGAGCGGTTGGAGCGGGTGCTGGAGCTTATGCCAATTGGAGAGCACAGATTTGTAGTGTTGAAGTTGGCTAATAAAGATGCAATTAAGCCTTATGCAACGATTACAACTAAGGGTTTGACAGCTGCGCCGGAGCGAATATCTAAGTGGCGTGAGTTGACAGTTAAGTATAATCGTCAAATGGACAGCTGGGACTAAGTAGACACTACAATTTGGGTAAGGCCTTGGCGCTTGCTTGGAAGTTTAGCCAGGGATTGTGCTTGTGGCTTAGGCGGCTAAAAATGTTCTTGATGGTATATTTCTGTGGAGTACTGCTGTCTAATTCAAACCAATCTAGTGGCGTGGCAATTGGAGCACCTTCTAGGGCTCGTAGTGAATAGGGTGCGATTGATGTTTGGCCATAGGAATTGCGTAAGTAGTCGATGAAAATGCACTCGCCTCGTTTTTCTTTATTAATTGTGATTGTGTATTTATCCGGTGCTTGTTGGACAAGCTTGATTGCGATTTGTTTGGCGAATTCATGGACTAGTTCAAATGTATAGTGTGGCAGAATTGGTACAATAACGTGATAACCGCGTGATCCGGTTGTCATTAAAAATGGTATTAAATTGTAACTTTCTAGAATAACTTTCAGGGCTTTTGCGGCTATCTTAAGATCTTTTAGTTGGGTGCTACTGGCGACTTGGGCAGGGTCAAGATCAAAAATAATTTTAGTTGGATAGTTGATTAGGTCAGTTTGGCTGAGCCAGCTATGGTACACTAGTACATCTTGATTTGCTAAGTATTCGAGTGTTTGCTGATCCTCGATTAATACCAAAGTTTGCTTTCCACCCATTTTTAAGTCAACTGTTTGACGATTAATCCAATCAGGAAAATATTCTGGGATTTGTTTTTGAAAAAAGTTTTTACCGAAAATGCCGTCTGGGTAGCGTTGCATGACAATAGGGTACTTATGTACCAATGGCAAAAAATAAGGAGCTATTTTAGTATAATACTCAATGATTTGACGCTTGTTGAATTTAGATTTGGGGAAAAGTAGCTTAGTTAAACTCATTGACTAACTTTCTAATTAAAATCAGTAAAAATTGATTTAAATTGAAAGTTAGTCTAATGATTTGCTTCTTAGAGTGTCTAGAAAATTGATTTAGTTCCCAATTTGTTTGGAGAGATCTCTGTTATAAGTCCCAAGACGACAGCCCTTGTTGTTAACTTTCTTCCAAAAGCCACCAATATGGCCATCAATATCATAGGTAATACGGGACTGTCCCTTAGAGAAAACAGTTTGGCCGTGTCTGGCAAAGTTAGGGTCTTTGATGGGGAAATATCCAAGACTCTGAGCGATTGCAGCAATTTCTTGATTAGAGGCAGCTCTAGTTTGAACTTGTGGATTGTTGACTGGTGCAGGATTGCTAGCGCTTGGGTTTATATTATTGCGAATGGGCTTATCTCGCCCAGCTTGAATTAGAACGCTTGGCATTAAAGTTAGTATATTTAGAAGTATTAGTTTAAATTGCATAGTTAAATCTCCCAGTGGTCTATCAAAATGCCCTGTTTTGTAAAAATATTAGATTAACACTCGTAACTTATAAATCAAGGGCCTGGGAGTTTGTTAGCGCAAGGACATATAATTGACTAATATTCAAGTTTTAGTGTAATTTAGAAGTGTAGGTTCCAAATTACAAGGGGTGGGTATGTTGCGTAATCATTATTTAGATAAAATAGTCCAACAGTTGCGGGTTCATGCAGCTTGTGGGCTGCTGGGGCCGCGCCAGGTTGGTAAAACGACCTTGGCTAAGGAGTTTTCTAAAAAATATTATCCAGATTCGGTGTATTTTTTTGATTTAGAAAATCCATACGATTTGGCGCAACTGGAGAACCCTATGTTAACTCTTTCGCAGGTTGTGCAGGATCTAGTGATTATTGATGAAGTGCAATTACGACCAGATCTGTTTCCAGTTTTAAGGGTTTTAATTGATCGAAATATTGAGCGGCGTAGCAGGCAAAAATTTTTAATTCTGGGAAGCGCTTCGCGGGATTTGATTCGGCAGTCATCGGAGACCCTGGCGGGGCGCATTGGCTATTTAGAGCTGATGCCATTCTGTTTGTTGGAAGTTCCAGATCAGTCTAAATTGTGGCTGCGGGGAGGGTTTCCATTGTCATATTTGGCTGAAACTGATCAGTTGAGCTATCTTTGGCGACAAAGCTATATCACAACTTTCTTAGAGCGGGATGTGCCAAGTCTTGGATTTGGGGTGCCACCAGCACAGTTGCGTAGATTCTGGTTGATGTTGTGTCATTATCACGGTCAGATTTTTAATGCTAGCGAGATTGGTCGATCTTTGGCTGTTTCTCATCACACAACTCAAAGCTATTTAGATATTTTAGCCGGAACTTTTATGATCCGAGTGTTGCAGCCATGGTTTGAAAATCTGAAAAAAAGGCAGGTTAAGTCGCCTAAGATTTATTTTAGGGATAGTGGAATTTTAAACGCTTTAATGGGATTTGCTAGTCGAGATCAGATTTTAACTAATCCTAAATTGGGTGCGATGTGGGAGGGTTTTGCATTGGAGCAAATAATTTGCGCGATGCAGGTTAGGTCAGAAGATTGTTATTTTTGGGCAACTCAAGCATCGGCAGAATTAGATTTGCTGATTTTTAAAAATGGTCAAAGAGTTGGTTTTGAAATTAAGTATACAGATGCTCCTAAGATGACCGCCTCAATGCACATTGCGATGGATGATTTGCGACTAGATCACTTATTCGTGGTTTATCCAGGTGATCGAATTTTTCCAATGGCTGATAAGGTTACGGCGGGCGGTTTGTCAGAACTTGTGCTAGAATTAAATAATAAGCTGAAATTTTAAAAAAAACTAAAGTGATTTATAAAAATGAGCGAATTTAAGCAGCGAGTGTTGCAGATAGTGCGTCAAATTCCAGTTGGCCAAACTATGAGTTATGGTCAGGTGGCTCTTCAAGCCGGCAGTCCTTGCGCTGCTCGGGCAGTTGGAATGATTATGTCTCAAAATCATGATCCGTTAGTTCCGTGTCATCGCGTAATCAAATCTGACGGCAAGTTGGGAGGGTATAATCGGGGTGCAGCACGCAAGTTGGAACTACTTAAGAAAGAGGGGGCGATTAAGTGAGTCAGACTAATAATGGTTATGGATCGTACGGCCGCTTGTGTAGCTTGTTCTATGATGCAACTAAGCAGTATGCTCCGACAGCTGAAGTTGATTTTTATGCTAAATTTATGCGGCCAGGGGGTCGCGTGCTAGAAGCGATGTCCGGCTCAGGTCGTCTGCAAATTCCTTTGTTACAAAGGGGTTTTGTAGTTGATGGAGTAGACAATTCAGAAATTATGCTGGAGCGCTGTCGGCAGCGTTGTGCGCAACTGGGTTTACAGCCAAAGATTTATCGGCAGTCTTTGGAGGATTTAAAGTTGCCAGCGCTTTATCAAACTGTGACAATTGCTGTGGGCTCTTTTCAGTTGATTTCAAATCATCAAGTTGCTTTAAAAGTTTTACAGAATTTACGGACTCAAATGGTTCAGGGTGGGGACTTGTTGATTGATTTTTTTCAGCCAGATTTTCAAGCAGATTTGAGATCAGTCAGGGAGATTGCCTTGGGTGCTGAGAAAATCATTCGCTTAACAACTCGCTATATTATTGATCAAGAACAGCGCTTGGCAGATGCATATTGTCTGTATGAGTTAATCGTGAATAGGGTAGTGCAAGAGCAAGAAGAAGAGTTGATCCAGGTGACTTGGTATTCTGAAACAGAGTGGCAAAAAATGTTGTGTCAGGCGGGCTTTGAGGTTGTGAAAATCTACACTGAAACTTTTCGAGCGTCAGGCTTGTCTTATATATTGCATGCCAAAGTAGCTTAACATTTTGTCATCACGAACCCCTTTGAGGGTTCATGATGACCGGTTATGGCTTTTATTTAGTGTCAATTAATTCAACATCAAAAATTAAATCACTGTGTGGTGGAATTGATCTGCCAGCACCGCGAGCGCCATATCCCAGTTCAGACGGAATATATAGACGACGAGTTTCGCCAACTTGCATACCCATTACGCCTTCATCCCATCCTGGAATAACATGGCCAATTCCAATTACAAATTTAAATGGTTGATGACGATCCAGGCTACTGTCAAATTTGGTGCCAGGTTGACCGTCTTCGTTGAGCCAGCCGGTGTAGTGTACTGTGACGGTGTGTCCAGTGGATGGAGTTGCGCCTTTTCCAGCAGTAATGATTTCATACTCTAGGCCAGAGTCGGTTTTTACTTTAGACATAGTTTGAGATACCTCTTGTTGGTTTGGTTGAATATCTGATTTTGTTTGCACCTCTGTCGTTTCAGGCGTTTCAGGCAAAGGCTGGTTGTTTTTGACGTGAGACTCAACTGGTTTTTGACAGCGGCTTGAGCAGGTTTTATCACAACAGCACCCGGCTAGAAATAACGTGGATGCGATGTATATAGCGGTTAGTTTGTTCATCTTATAAGCACCTTTTTTTGATAATAGACTACTATTCTAGGTTATCAAAGTGCTTCCAATTGTGCAAAAAACTATCTAAAGCAGGTCAAAATGCTAGACTATATAAGTCTATATTGGCTTTTGGGGGGATATTTATGAACAAAAAGTTTCTGTTTCGGGATGGATTTAGTGTACTTATTTGAAGGGTTAAAAATGAAACTACTTGTTAAGCAATTTACACTGGTAGCTTTGCTAGCTAGCATAGTTGGTGTAAATGCTAAAAATATTGAATATGTTGAAGATGATTATGCTGTGCAGGCTGCTCCTGAGTTGGTCCAGCAGGTTGATCGAGTGGCTAATTTAGTTGATTTTATGAGTGATTATGAAGTTGTATCTTCAAAAGAGTTTGGAGTAGAGGTCCATCCGGCCAATCGTTTTATTGCTAGTGTAGTTAATCCAGCTACCAAAAACTTAAGAATAATAGTTAATGCAGATTGGTTTAATGGTTTGACTATAGCAGAGCAAGATTTTTTGATTGCTAGATGCTTGGTGAGGCAGCAGCAGGGGGGGGCGTTGCCTAAAAGCGTCAAATTCATGCCATGGGTGTTTGCATTACTAACGATAGGGTTGTTGTTTAGTATATTTTTTGTGCTTCGAAGTATAAAGTTCTTAACTTTAACTAGTTTGATTAAGTTGCCAATTTGGGGGCGTATCGCTGCTTTGGTTGCAATAGTTGTATCGATTGAGTTTTTGATATTTGATCCAGTGCAGGCTAATTTAGTTGAATTGGCGGTGCGTCGTCATAATCTTAATATTTCTAGTCTGGCAATAGACAAGACTGGTGATAAAGCTTCAGCCATCCAGGCCTTAAATAAGTTTGATATTGGGGTTAAAGCGGAGCTTGCAAACGGTGAAGCTTTTTGGAAGCCATTTGAAAACACTTTTTCAAATATAATTAAAGATTTGGGGCGTCCGATTTGTCATCATGGGCATGATTGCAAGCATTAACTTTACAAAAATGTCTATTTTGATAATAATTAACTATAATACAGTATTTTTTTAGTTCCTTTGATTGATAAGAGGTTTTCGGTGAAACAAAACATTCATCCAGAAGTTTTTAATGTAGAAGCTAGCTGCGCTTGCGGTAATAGATTTCAAACAGAATCTACAGCTACTAGAATTCATGTTACATTGTGCTCTAAGTGTCATCCTTTCTTTACTGGTCAGCAAAAATTTGTTGATACAGCCGGTCGAATTGAAAAGTTTGAGAAGAAGTATAATAAGAAATCTGCGTAATTATGGATATCCGGTGGGAAGAGTTGTTCCAGCGTAAGGAGAGCTTAGAAGCGCGCTTGCTAGCCGGGCAAATTGATAGTCAGGATCGTCAGAAAATTCAAAGAGAGTTGTCTGGTTTAACTGAACTGTTGGACAGCCATAAGCAAGTAGAGTCCTTACGTAGTCAAGTGGCTGAAGCTGAGCAGCAGCAATTGCAAGTAGCTGATCCAGAGCTAAAAGAGCTTTTTCTTGAAGAGCTAGTGGATTTGCGAGGTCAATTGTTAGTTGCAGAGCGTGAGCTAGAGGAATTTCTATTTCCGCCAGATGAAATTAATCAGCGTTCGGCCTTTGTTGAAATTCGAGCTGGCGCTGGTGGCCAAGAAGCAGCATTATTTGCAGCTGATTTGTTGCGCATGTACACTAACTATGCCTTGTCCCAAAATTGGACTGTTTCGATTGTAAGTGTTAGCCAAACTGATCTTAAGGGGTACAAAGAAGTCATAGCGTACTTTAAGGGAAAAGGCGTTTATGGTTCATTTAAGATGGAGTCTGGTGTGCATCGGGTTCAGCGGGTGCCGGCAACTGAAGGTTCTGGTCGAGTGCATACATCAACTGTGACCGTGGCGATTTTACCGGAAGTTGAAGATGATGCTGAGATCGAAATCAATCCGGAAGATTTGCGGATTGATGTTTTTCGCGCTAGCGGTGCTGGTGGTCAGCATGTTAATACGACTGATTCGGCTGTACGGGTGACGCATATTCCCACTGGAGTGGTAGTTTCTTGTCAGGACGAGCGATCTCAGCATAAAAACAAAGCCAAAGCCTTAAAGGTTTTAAAGTCTCGAATCTTAGCTGAGCAGACCCGTCAAAAAGAAGCAGCAATGTCTGAGCAGCGGCGCGAATTAGTGGGCGCTGGGATGCGGGCCGAGAAGATTCGAACTTATAATTACCCACAAAATCGGATTAGCGATCATCAGGTTGATTTAACGCTTAATAAGTTAGACATCATCATGGAGGGTGATATGGTCGAGCTGGTAAACGCACTGAAAGACTATGATCGGGAGCTGCGGCGTCAAGAGGCGGTCGCCAAGTTTGGCGCTTAGGGTTTAATCCACCAAGTCGCCTGTGCAATTTGAATTTCTCCTGAAATCGGATTAGGTTTTTCGCCAACAACTTGATACTTTTGCCATCCAGAAAAAAACTGATCTGCTACTTGATATTTTTCATGCTGGGAGTCATCTAGCATAATTAATCCTCCTGGCTTTAATATTCGAGCGCCATGCTCTAGGCATTTTAAACGATGCTGGCCATCCACTAAAATTATATCAATCGAGTTTTGTTGAAATCTCTGGAGCACTTCGTAATAGTTCCCCTTGATTAATTCTAAATTGACCCAGGTTAAATTGTTTTGATTCAAATAGAGTTGGACTTGGCTATGCCATCTTGGATCATGCTCAATTGAAATTTGATTAATTTTGAACTGGGCAAAGAAGGCCGTCGAGCAGCCTGTGCCAAACTCTATCAATGTGGCTTGCGGGCGCAATTCCAAATATTCACGTAGGGCTTGAACAGCCGCTTCGATAATCCAAGGTTTCGGCACGATAATCGATTTCAAATTTGAATTTATCATTTAGGTTTTTTCTAAAAATGGTTATTAATTTAGCGCTTGTTTGTTTGTCTATTATTTTAGTATATCTTTTTTTCTAGGTCTAACTATTCGCAGCGGATCATTTTAATTTGTTCACTTTTAGCTACTGTTTTACCTGAGTCTTTCAATACTGCGTCATTGCGAGGAGCCCTAGCCAAGTAGGCTGCTTAGGTGACGCGGCAATCCATTCCATCAGGTATAAAGTACAGATAAATTAAACTGTAATGGTAGGATGCGTCGACTGGGTGCGGCTAGCTATACACCATCGATGGTGTATGGTATGTATTATTCAAAAAGGGCTTAGGTATGAAGTGTAGATCTTGGTTAATTTCTATATTACAAGTGCTTATGGTTATTATCGTGTGGCCAATCTTGGGTGATGGATTTAGGGCTGGCACTTTAATAAAAACTCCGTCTGGGCACCAACTAGTTGAATTATTGAAAGAGGGTGACGTTGTTGTAAGCTACGACTTTAGCAGTCAGGTGATAGCTGAAGATAAAATTATTAAAATTGGTAAGCATACTTCTAATAATAACGTAAAAATAGTTGCAAATGGTGCTGAAATTATTATGCATCAAAATCAAAGGCTCTATGTTGATTCTGGCAGCAAGATGTTATGGACTGGTGCGAGTAAGCTTAAGTCGACTGAACAGCTTGTTGATGTGCAGTTGCGTTCTATATCAATCGAAACTATAGAAATAAGCAATCAAGCTACGGATTTATATGTTCTATCGACCCAGGAGCACCATAACTTTTTTGTTGGCGAGGCTGATTTCTTGGCTCATAACATTGCTTTTGTGTTAGGTGCTGTTTGGGGGTTTGAGATAGTAGTGGATATTGCTGTGCCGGTGTTTATGGCAGCTGGGTCATGGGTTTATGGAAATTTTTTTGGTTCTTCAAACTCTTCAAAGTTGGGGATAAAGCGCCCAAATGATAATGACTGGAACCATTTTCTAAATAATAAATTGCATGATCATGGTTTCAATGAAAAGGATCCAAACAAAATTTGGCCTACTGCTGAAAAAGCACTTTTAGCTGCCATAGCTGATGACAAAATCAAAGAAGGCTCAAAATATGCGGTTAATGCGATGACGGAATATGGGCTTTTAGAGATTACAGGCAAAGTGGTCAATGGCATTGTGCGTATTGGAACTATGTATATTAAAAAGGGCTAAAATGTTGTTTGATTACACAGATATTTCAGATCTGACAGCTAAAAATCAGTTATCTGTACCGGCTAGGCAAGAGCTTGGTATGTTGGATCAAAAGTTATTAAAACATCCAGGTGATATTGATAGCTTGCTGCAGAAAGGGTTTGTATTATTTCAAAACCATTTGGATGGACAAGCGATTGCAACGTTTGAGCAAGTGCTTGAGCTAGATTCCAAGTGTGCAGAGGCCTATATCTGGTTGGCTGAGTTGCTACTTTTTCACTGGTCAGATGGCGCAAATGCCAAATTAGTATTGGGCAGGTTGTTGGAGTTTAATCCAGAGTCAGCTGAGGGGGCATATTTATTAGCTTGCGCATATCAAAGAGAAGACGATCAAGTCGAGTATGAACGACTCTTAATGGTTGCAATCCAAATGGACCAAACCTTGATTATGCCGCGATTCTGTTTGGTTAGCCTACTTCTAGAGCAGGGTCGAATTGTGTTGGCAAAGTTAGAATTAGAGCAACTAGAGTTACAGATTAAACCAGGCCTGGTTGCCAAGGGTTCGCGGGAAGACTATTGGGAGACTATGATTACTGGTCGGATTCTAACGCCATTTATTCAAAATAAGTTAAAAGATTTTAGGCGGTTTAACTACTTTCATGACCGGTAGCCAACTTTTGATCGAGTAATAAGTGTGTTAATTTTTGAAGACTTTCAAATCTTTGAGACCAGGTGGCTGAAAGACTTGGGTCAAATTGGTAGAAGTAATATGGCTCACAAATATCAGCTTCTTGTTTAAGTAATTTGGACTGAGCAATTTGCATAGTCCAGAATTTATCTTCGCCAAAATTGACTTCTAAAAACTTAAATTGGCTGGCGATTGATTTGCGCATGGGATTGAGATGGGTGGGGGGGCGCAACAGGGCATTAGCTGTATCTAGATACTCCTGATATTGGATCGAGTGAATTCTTAGAATTGAGCTATGTCCGGGTTGGGTCATAATGCCAATTAGTTTAACGCAGTCTGGATTGGTCAGTAATTGGGGATAAATTAAGCCAACATAGTTATGGTGAATCAGGTCATCATCATCTATAAAGCTGATATACTCTCCCTGGGCGCACTTGAGTAATTGATTACGTTTGTAGCCGACTGTGACTTGGCGGTTATCGGGATAAAAAACTAGTTCAACTTGTTGATTTAGATTTAAATTATTGATTTGATTTAGTAAATCTTGCGCTAATTGTTTAAATTTATCCTGTCTTTCGCAAATAGTAGCAATCAAAATAGACCAAATGACCGGCGGGGTAGATGGGGTATTTTGAGAGGGGGTTAAAAATTTTAAACTGGATGGTAATAGGTTGGGATCTACAATTTGATTGGGGTTTAAAAAGTCATCTGAATTTTGATAAGTACCACTGGTCCAGTTGGTTAATAAAATCAAATAAAAAGCAATTGTTTTTTTTATCATTTAGGGCTCGCTAGATTAGTTTTTTTCAGTATACTTTCTTAGCGAGTTTAGAGAAAATTTGAAAAAAATATAACTTCGGGAGATGATTTACATGATTAATTATTTGTTAGAGTATAATCGATATCTGAGTTTAGTTGGAATTGCAGTAATTTTATTAATTGCTTTAATGTTTTCTAAGCATCGCGGAAAGATTAACTATTTCCAAGTGGCTTGTGCGCTTTTAATGCAGTTCGGAATAGGCGTTTTGTTACTGCGTATTTTTGGTGGATCAGCTACTCAGGGTGGTAGTTTACATGTTTTTTCTGAATTCATTCAAAGTTTATATGGATTTGCTGACCAAGGTACTCAGTTTGTGTTTGGTAACTTGGCTAATCCAGCAGAAAGTTGGGGGTTTATCTTTGCAATTAAAGTGCTACCAATTATTATTTTCTTTGGTGCTTTGATGTCGCTGCTGTTTTACTTGGGCATTGTACAAAGGTTGGTTAATTTAATTGGCAAGATGGTCCAGCCCTTATTGGGAACATCTGGTCCTGAAACGCTTTGTGCAGTTGCAAATAGTTTCTTGGGGCAAACTGAAGCGCCATTATTAATTAGGCATTATTTGATTAAGATGACCAAATCGGAAATGTTTGTAGTAATGGTTAGTGGTATGGCAACAGTTAGTGGTGCGATTATGGCTGTTTATGCGGTGATGGGGGTGCCGGCGCAGCATATATTGATTGCAGTTTTGATGGCGGTTCCAGGATCTATTTTGATTGCTAAAATTATTTATCCTCAAATTGAGCCCGAATCTGTTACTGGAGATATCCAATCTGATCAGGTTGGGCAAGCTAAGAATATGTTTGATGCGATTTCAGCTGGCACGGTGGATGGGCTTGGTTTAGCGTTGAATGTTGGGGCGATGTTGATAGTCTTTATTTCTTTAATGGCGCTGTTAAATGCTGTTCTAGGCGGCTGCGGTGCTTTGTGCAATTCAACTTTTGGTACTAATTTGCCACATTTAAGTATGGATTTAATATTTAGTTATATCTTTAGTCCCTTTACATATTTATTGGGGTTGACTGGTATGGAAGCTAGCCAAGCCGCTGATTTGTTGGGCACCAAGGTTACGATTAACGAGCTAGTGGCATTTGGAAAAATGGTTCAAATGGGTCTTTCGGAGCGATCAGCTGCGATTATGACTTATGCATTATGTGGCTTTTCAAATTTTTCTTGTATAGGGATTCAAGTTGGTGGAATTGGAGCACTGGTTCCAGAGCGGCGTGCATGGTTAACTGAGTTGGGCTTGTTGACGGTACTTGCAAGTTCGCTGGCAAATTTGATGTCAGCCTTGATGGTTGCTTTAATTATTTAGCTGTTCAATAACGATAGGGGTACTTTTTATGAAACTAAAATTAATTTTAATCAGTTTGATTTGTGTTGGACAAGCTCAGGCCAATCGGTTTGAGGTGGTAACTGGGGGATGTTCAGTTGGTGCGGCTTTCTTATTGCAATCAACCCACCGGCAAGCAGCGCAGCTATTAGGTATTGGTGGGGCTGCGATGTTAACACTTGCTGCAATTGATGTGGATTTAGATGATAAATCGTATTTTAAAGGCGTTAAGACAATTATTGATACGATTGCGGGATTTGCAGCGATTGCAAGCTATTCGACTTTAGCTATATCGATTGGCCTCGCTGTTGCAGATGAGACTCCAGTTGAAACTGCTTTGGACAGAATGGCTAAAGGGGTTAGATTGATTAAAAAAGATTTACTCGGTAGAGATAAGGGCTGGTTTCAAAATCTTAGTGAGAAATGTAATGATCTTATTTAACAAATTTAAAGTTTTGTTATTAGTTATTTGTTTGTTGCTCGTTCCAATTACTGCGCAGGGTATGCATGACCATGACACAGCCAGAGAAGATCGAATTATGAAAGCTTCAGTATTGGTTCTTGTGGGTACTAGTATGGCTGTGCTAGCTTTTAGTGGTGATACAACAGCGCTTTGTTACTCGGCTGGTGCAACGGTGTGTGTGGGTGTTAAAACTTTATTAGATACAGTTAATAGAGAGAAGTTAAGTCCTGCATCTGTGAAGAGGCTAGAGCAAACAGCCTTTGCAATTGAAATGGTGGGGCTGAGTGCATATGCGGCTGGCCTCAGGGGCTTTCTGAAGACAACTTGAGTTTATTCGATTGACCCTGTCATCCAAATTGTGCAATAAACATGTTGATCGATGGTTAACTCTGTTTTTAAATTAAAATCGGCTACGAATATTTCTAGTTCGTAGTCGATAATTGAGTCTAGGGTTACAATATAACCCGCAACATGACCTAGATTGTGTTTGGTGATCTTTTTAACTAAGCCAATAGCAACATAAGTTGCACTTTCTTCAGTTGGAATTAGATCGGAGCAATCTGCGCTGTATTCTAAGCCCTCAATCTCAGTGGCGGCTTGGGCATTAAATTCTTCTAAAATATACGCCATGCCTGTTAAATTTGCTACTATGGGTGATTCTTCTTGGTAGATGTCAGCATTCATGGCATAATCAGACGCGAAGAAATCTACCTCATAGCCACTGGGATCGATTGCCGTTACAACTGCTTCTAGACCGTTTACATTAGACCATTCTTGAATAGCTTCGATGTCTAGCTCTAGGCGTTGTTCGCTTTTGAAAAATGGAAATGCTGAAACAAGATCATCATTTTGGACAATTAAGCGCGTATTATCGCTGGTGACAATCGAAACAGATTCTTCATTTGATTCAAGATCAATTACTTGTCCGTTTTCAATTGCATCTTGAATAAAGTGGGTGAGTGTTTCGGCTTCGATTTCAGAAGCAATGGTATGCCAATTGGCGCCATGAAATTCTTCGCTAGTGTGAGTGATAATTGGTAGTACTTGATTTGATTCAGACATGAGTGTTAGCACTTTCAATTTTTTGTATAAATATACAACCGTCGCTTTGCTCCTCGCAAAGACTTGGGCTAAAAGATCATCACTGCTCTAGTGTCCCTGTTAACCAGGTTACACCATAAATGGCTTTATTAACAGCTGGTTCTGTTCTTAAGTTAAAGTCAGCGAGAAAAAAAGTTAGTTCATAGTTAGGCGTGACGTTCAGGGTAATTAAATAGCCCGAAGTAGCGCCAAGTTCGTGGGTTTGGAATTGCTTGATTTTACCTATGAAGCTGTATGTCGCACTTTCTTTTTGCGGGATGAGACAGCAGAAGTTTTCGCTTATTCCGGTTACCGTAGGCA
>JAHFBM010000040.1 GCA_023250055.1 bacterium
AAATCAATAATGACCCTATAGGTTGCTGTTTTTGTTCGTAATTCTGTGTGTATTAATGGCCTAATTATGCTATCTAGACTTGTTGATTCGGCTATCCCAAAGTTGTCCAATAGAACTCCAGTTTGGGTTGGAGTTAGATATTGGCCAATATTATTTGTAAAATCTATATTGCTTAGGTCGCAACCATTACAATTAACTATAATATCTGAAGTGGCGGTATTTATATTGGTGACAGCATTACTAACATTGTTAATAAAATTAAATAAATCAGTTTGATTATACCCTAGTAGGTTAGTGTTTCCAATTATCCCAGCCATTATTAAAAAAATTCTTTTCATTATAAAACCCCTATTAATAAGATCCATTTTTCTTTAACAATAGCAGGTTTTATTGACAAACTTCAAGGTTATTGTTTAGATTTTGACAGTCTTGGCTTGAATTTATCTAAAATAGAGCTCTAGGTTTGTATTAAGTAGCAGATTTTGAGCTTCTTTGTTCAGTAAAACAACCAGTACTTTTAAATTATGCTGATCGTCAATCAGACTTTCTTTGGGGGTCTCTAGAATTTTGGGAATATCCAGTAGGCCTGGGTCATTCATTATAAGCCTGAACCCTTCTAGGCCAACTTTGCCTAGACCGATTTGCTCATGCCGGTCAACCCTGGATCCCAACTCTCTCAGCGAATCATTTAGGTGAATGGCGCCAAGCTTAGCTCTCCCAATTATCTTATCAAAGTTTTCCCATAGTAGCTTATAAGATTCTGGGGTTGAAAAATTTATTCCAGAAGCGAAGATATGGCAAGTATCAAGGCAAATCCCAATTCGATCCTGATCGTGCACTAGCTCTAAAATTTGAGCCAATTCCTCAAAGCTACTACCGACAGAGCTGCCTTGGCCGGCCATGGTTTCTAATAAAATTCTAGTATTGGGTGGGGTTTGGCTTAAGGCTTGATTTATGGCGCGAGCGGCTTGCTGAATTGTTTGGGTTAGATTGGCTGTTTTGCGAGCACCAGGGTGTAGTACTAAGTCTCGAACTCCTAATTGACTGCAGCGTTGAAGTTCAACGGTTAAGGCCGTAATTGACTTGTGAAGGGTTTCTGGCTCTGGTGAGCAGATATTAATTAAATAGCAGGCATGGACCATGGCGTATTTAATGTTGCAGTTCTTTATAGATGTTTTAAAGGCTTGGGATTCTGTCTCGCTAATTGGCTTGGCGGTCCACTGGCGATTGCTTTTGGTGAAAATTTGAATGGCTGAGCAGCCGACTGCTTGTCCAAGCTTAGGCGCAGATTCAAGTCCATTTATGATAGGCATATGTGCTCCAAGTAACATTTTATTCATAAGTATCACCTAGTGGATTTTGGTTAATTTTTTTTTAAAATAATATAGTTTAAGGCTAGGTCAAAATTAATTTTTTAGCGAGAAGGTTTGAAATGGAAATAGTTAAAAACGCCTCTTTAGGTCCAGTTCGTGTAGATGGTCTTGATTCAAATTGGCCTACCCAGGTTGACCCGTTGCAAGATGGGATTAGCTCTGTGGAGTTGATTAGGGTTTCTGGGTCAGATATAGACATTGTCAATGCGGCGCGAGTTTCATTTGGTAAGATCACAACTAAGATTGAACCAAAGGATGACAAATTAATTCGATATTTACTGCGACATTTACATACTAGCCCATTTGAGCATAATCAACTGTCTTTTAGAATTAAGACACCTTTGTTTGTAGCACGTCAGTGGATGCGCCATCGTATGAATTCATATAATGAAATTAGCTATCGTTATGTAAAGTCTAAGCTAGAGTTTTACATACCTGCTGACTGGAGATATCAGGACCAGGATAATCGGCAAGCGTCCTTTGGAAAGTTTCAAGATGAAGAGTTGCTAAATAAATATCAGGTTGCTTTGCAGCAGGCATCTCAGGCTTATAATGACTTGTTAGAGGCGGGTGTTTGTCGTGAGCAGGCTCGAGGGTTGTTGCCACTATGCACTTATACGGAGTTTATTTTTACTTGTAACTTGCACTCGTTCATGCATTTTATTAAATTACGAACAGCCGCTGGTGCGCAGTGGGAAATCCAGGTATTTGCACAAGCGATGTTGGATCTAGCTAGGCCTTATTTTCCAGTTGCTCTAGATGAATGGCAGAAGATCTGTTCTGAGCAAGGGCTATGATAAAAGTTGGGCGTGAATCTTGGTGTTGGAAATTCGTCATGGTAATAAAGTTGTAAAGATTAGATATGGAGCAAAGGATTTTAGCTCCAAAATATGATGAAAAACTCATCGCTTGGTGTTAACATTTTTGCATTTTGTAAAATTGACAATTTATAGCAAATAGTTACGCTTTTTAGGATATAAAAAGCAAGTTGTTTGGAACGGGTAGTAAGTATTATAATGAAATTAAGATTGATTGCTTATGTGTATGCATTAGTTGGCGTAACCGCTATTGCACAAGATAAAGAACTAGTAGTTAAGCCTTCTGCGGTAAAAAAATCTGCTAAGCTTATGTCGTTTGGTAATGATAAGGGTAGTGGCGAGATTTCTTTAACCAATATCACTGAAGGTACTTACGCTAAGCATACGGAGCTGTTTAGTGCGAGCAAGTTAGACCAGTACTTTAATGCTAAAAGTAGTTGGAATATGACGTTCAAGGCTCAGGTTGACGAATGGATTGAGGCTAAGTTGGCCTTAAGAACTAAGGCTACTTGGGGAACAGAGACTTCAATTATTACAACTACTGAAAGCAGTGTTAAAATAGGTGATGGCTTGGCGGGCGACCATAAGCATTTTGTGTCAAAGTTGGTGCCCTGGGTTAAAGAAGCCTGGATTGATTTTTCATTGAACAAAGCACTTGGAATTGATGAATCTCTTTCGCATCACATGAAAGTAGGGTCCTTTGATTTCAAGCTAGGTCGTGGGATTTCGCTTGGGGCAGCTTATGCAACTTCAGGTGGGATCTTAGGTTTTTATAGCAGCTCTGTTATTGACCAGTACGCATTTGGGTCATTGATTTATGGTGATATTTATAAAGATAAGTTGTCATATAATTTCTATACAGCAATGCTAGAAAATTCTTCTGATAAATTTAGCCGTGTTAATGAGCCGGTTTATGCTAGTGCAGTTGGACATCGTGAAAAACCACAGCGTGGGCCAGGGGCTCTTAATTTGGTGGTAGCATCGAATTTAAAATGGACCGTGATGGATCCAAGCGAGCTTGGGAAATTAACAGTCGAGCCATATGTAATGTTTAATCATGCTCCAGAGCAGAAGATAGAGTTTACAGCAGATGCCAGCAGTCGTTTGGCAACCTTTGGACTTGCAACTGAGTTTGTTGGTAATCGATTTGAGTGGGGGTGTGAGTTTGCGGCTAATGCTGGAGCTCAGAAGGTCTTATCGTGGGATCGTAATCAGATTACTGTTTTGCGTGATGGTAATGATGGTGCCGTTAAAAATTTCTATAGTCATGTGAAGATGGTTTCCGGTGGAGCTAAGGCGTTAGTAATAGATACCGCCAAAACAGCTGTTAATTCATCAGCTCAAGGAATTGCGTTTAATGGCAAGGCAATTGATGGAACTTATATTAATGCCGATGATCGTTTTCGTGCAGGCTATACTAATAAATATAAGGGCCTGATGTTTATTTCAGATGGCGCTTGGTGTTTTAATGAAAAGAAATTTAAATTAGTTGGTACCTTTGGTTGGGCGACCGGTGATGAGGATCCAAATGCTAATTTGGATGACCTGGCAGACTCTGAAGTTGATGGCGATTATCAAGGTTTTATTGGCTTGCAAGAGGTTTATTCTGGTAAACGAGTTCCATCATTCTTTGTAATTGGATCTACAGATGTGGTTCGTCCGCTTTCATCTCCAAGTTCATTGAAAGGGTTGGGATTTGCAACTAAGACATCTCATTTTACAAATCTAGTATTTGTTGGTGGGGGGTACGACTGGAAGACTAAGCTGCTTGGTAAAAGTTGTACAGTTAGATCAAACACCTTGAGTTACTGGCAAGACAAGGCAACCAAAAAATATGATGCATTGGCTAAAAAAAGTTTGGACACATATGCAAGCAAGCATCTAGGTGTCGAATTTAATAGTTCATTGCGTGTGACGTTGATGGGCGAGTTGGTTGGCTATACATCAGCAGGTGTATTTGTGCCGGGGCAGCATTATTATGATATAAAAGGTAAGCCATTAAGTAGTTCTCAATTAAAAGCACTTGATTCAATTGATACAACTGGCTTTGATGATACCAATGTGCCAATAATTGGAACAACCCCTTCAATTGTATTAGCTTGGGGCTTAGAACTTTCCTTCTAAAGTTTAAAGAGAGAAAATAGAGATATGCAAAGATTTGATCGTTCTAGTCACTGTGGTAAAGTCACAGAGCAGTTGCTAGGGCAAGACGTTTCAGTGGCAGGATGGGTGCATCGCCGTCGCGATCACGGTGGGCTAATTTTTGTAGATTTGCGAGATCGTAGCGGTCTATTGCAAGTGGTTTTTAATCCAGATTTTTCTAACGATGCGCATGCTTTTGCGCATGCCCTACGCTCAGAGTTTGTGATTTGGGCAAAAGGTAAAGTTGTGCGTCGTTCAACTGAGACGATTAATAAAGATATGGCAACTGGTAGTTTAGAATTACAAGTTGAGCAATTAAAGATCTTAAGCAAGTCTAAGACTCCGCCATTTGCGATTGATGAGTTGTCCTCACAGGTTGATGAAGAGCTGCGATTAAAGTATCGCTATATTGATTTGCGCCGTGAAGAGATGCAGCAGCGAATTGCATTACGCAATAAAGTTATTTTCTTAATGCGGGAGTTTTTGCATCATGATGGCTTTTATGATATTGAAACACCTGTGCTGACTAAGAATACGCCAGAAGGTGCGCGTGAGTTTATTGTGCCTTCACGCATTAGTCATGGCTCTTTTTACGCATTGCCGCAATCTCCGCAGATTTATAAGCAGCTGTTAATGGCTGGTGGAATGGAGAAATACTATCAAGTCGCTCGTTGTTTTCGTGATGAGGATTTACGTGCAGATCGTCAACCTGAATTTACACAGCTAGACATGGAGATGTCCTTTGTGGAAGAGGGTGATATTCAGGATATGATAGAGCGGATGTTCGTGCACCTTTACAAGCATTTGTACAATCAAGACTTGCAAATTCCGTTACCACGCATGACTTACGATGAAGCATTTACTAAGTATGGATCTGATAAACCAGACTTGCGATTTGGAATTGATATTCGTGATTGCACTGCATGGTTCACAGGTACCGAGTTGAAATTTATTAAAGCTGTTTTGGATAAGAATGGCAAAGTAGGTGCTTTGCATATTCCAGAAAATTCATACAAATTTTCTCGCTCAGAATTGGTTAATTGGGTTGATAAGGCGATGGAGTTGGGTGCTAAGGGGCTGGTTTGGATGCGATTAACGGACGATGGCAAGCTTGAATCTCCAATTGGCAATTTCCTATCCGATGATTTTGTTTCTCAGATGAAAAAAACCTTTCCAGAGTTGCAAAATGGTTCAGTGGTTTTCTTGATTGCCGGTAAATATACAGAGGCTTGGACTTTGCTAGGTCGGCTGCGCTTGCGTCTAGCTAAAGAGCTAAATTTAATTCCAGCTGACTCTGGGTTTCATTTGTCATGGGTGACAGATTTCCCATTGTTTGATCATGATGAAGAAACTGGTGGTTGGACGTCTACCCATCATCCATTTACCTCACCTCAGGCTAATTGGGAAAATCAAACGCCAGGTGAGATGAAGGCTCGCGCCTATGATTTAATTTGCAATGGTGTAGAGCTGGGTGGCGGATCAATTAGAATTTATGATGCTGACGTGCAGTCTCGAGTGTTTGATTTGCTTGGGATTAGCAAAGAAGATGCACAGAAACGCTTTGGATTTTTATTAGAATCCCAACTATATGGATTTCCGCCCTTAGGCGGTATCGCACTGGGCCTAGATCGACTGGTCATGCTTCTGTCAGGTGCAAACTCAATTCGTGAGGTGATTGCATTTCCAAAAACCGCACGAGGTTACGATCCTTTAATGGATTCTCCGACGACTGTAACATCAGAGCAGTTACTTGAGTATGGTTTGGCTACGGTCAAAAAACCTGTCAATAAATAAGAAATAAAAGTGGGCCCAGGAGAAATTCTGGGCCCACTAGTTAAGATATATTTTTTAGGCTTAGATAAGTTTTGATTTAAGGCGAGCTGTCCATCCAGCAGATTCCTTGATTGTTTTAAGTGTGCTGGCTGAGATGGCATCAGGTTTTTCTTTGTCTAGAGCCCTAATGACTGCTAGTTCTTCAACCGTAGCTACTCGCGCCGTCTCAGTTAGTTGTTTTAGCAGGTGTTGCTCATAGGCTTTCTTTAGGTAGTCGTTTGTATAGCGGGATGATGGACGATCGAATTCTCTTTGGAAGGCAGGGCTTTCTTTGAATAAGCACTCATACATGAATTCGACATTGGCCAAATGTACCATAAGCATGGGAGCGGAACTTCGTTTTGTACGTTGAGCAAGTTTGATCGTAGTCACAGTTTCAACAAGCGGTACGGCATCTGCGTGTAAATTTGTAAGTTCATCTGAATCAAAGCGTGTTTGCTCCACAAAATATGGATGGCGCATGTACTGTAAGCATTTTGCTTTAGCCTTTTCTTCTAATGGCTGGCATCTAGTCGCTACCAAACAAGTTGCGCTAACTGCAGCAAGGCTACTTACTATAGGTTTGGTGAAGCGATGAAATGCTTGGCCATTAAAGCTTATTGCTCCCAGGCTCACCAATATTATGGTATTTCTCATAGAGTCTCCTGTGAAAAAGGTACTTATTTAACTACACCTTATAGTGTAACTTAAGCTCTTTGATTCTCAAGTCCCTGTCATCGTTCAACACATATGAGTTTTCAGGACCTCATTTTTGATCAATTCATAAAACTTAGCTGGTGTCAAAAGGCCTATCCCATGATGAGGCCTAACTGTATTATAAAAACGGGCAAATTCTTGAAGGCTAGCCTTAGCTCCTTGGTATCTCGGTGTTTATGTACCAGCCGCTACTAATTAAATTCTTTACGCGCTCAAATTCATTTCTATAATCATGATCGATTAGACTAAGCCGCTGTAAAGAGCCTTTAGATTTAACAAGTGGATCGGTGCCGCTAAATTTTGTTCGCAAATGTAGATTGTGGCTTTGTATTGATCCAAGGCTCCAACCCTCTTGACAGTGTTCTATATAGTATATTTTCTGCAAAATATAGTTATCATTGCTCGTTGTTAATTTTTGCCAGACTATATCGTCAGTTGAAAAATGAACTTCATCTAGCGTGATGATATCTAGCTCATAGGCACGTTGCAAGGCTTGTACGGTAGCGTGATCGATAACGCCACTCCATGCAGCTCCCCAACGAAATTCAGACAAGGCAAGCGAGATCAATCCAAACTTTTTAGCCCAGTAAGCATTATCAAAAAACCACTTTTGGTCTGAGAAGTGTAGATGAGTAAGTAATGTGTTAATTTCCT
>JAHFBM010000041.1 GCA_023250055.1 bacterium
CATCTAGCAGCAAACTTTGCTGTTCGCTTAGCCCTTGCTGTCCACCAACAAGCAACTGTGTCGAATTTTTATTTAACAGTTTTTGTAATAACCAACTAGAAACTTGCTCAGCCTGCTCAGGTCTATCATAAACTCCATATAGCCGCTTGGCTGCCTGCTGCCTGATCAGATCTATTTTTTTGAGCTTCGACACAACGCCATAGCCTGATTTAATGTATCCTCTGGATCAGTTAACATTTCTCGTGCCTCTCTAATCGTACAATCACGCCGCTTTTGCAAACAAAATTCAGACCTATTGCAATCAAGGCAATGTATAATGTGCGTAGTATATGCATCAGAAGGAGTTTTACCATCCAATAGCAAGCAAGAATGCAAGCACCCCTTATAAAGCCTTAAGTACCGTATTCCATATTCATAATATACTTCCAATTCCGTATAAAGCGTCCGACCTGGATACAATGGATGCTGATAGCCAAAGTAAACCTTTTTACCTGATTTATCGCTTGTCATCCAAGCTGCAAATTGTCTTGTTCTATTAAGCCTCTTGCCATTATCAGGCGCAGATGCTGCATATAGCAATCCATTACTTGCCAACAATAAGACAACAATACACAACCAATTTTTCATTTTTAGCCTCCAATCAAATTTTTAACATACTGCTCAGCTTGAAATTTATACATTTGACTCACACTCTCTCCATGTGAAATGAATATTACTGGCAACCTTAATTGCTGCGCAATTGCCACCACAATTCCACCCTTACCAGTTCCGTCCATCTTGGTAAGTACGACTCCTGTCAAATTTGTAGCTCCATGAAATTGCTCTGCCTGAACCAAAGAATTCTGCCCCAGCATAGCATCTACCGTTAAAAGTGTTGAAATAGTAGCGCTCGGCATTTGCTTGGTAACCACCCGCTTAATTTTAGACAACTCCTGTATTAAATGAGTTTTAGTTTGCAGGCGACCAGCAGTGTCAATAATCAGAAGATCATAATCACCCTGCCGAAACTTTTCACACCCCTGAAAAACTACCGCTGCTGGGTCTTGACCATCTGCGCCATGCACTACATCTACACCTAATCGCTGCCCCCAACTTTGCAACTGTTGTACCGCCGCAGCTCGAAATGTATCAGCTGCAACCAGTAAAACCCTTTGCCCCTGTGCTTGATAATACGCCGCTAGTTTGCCGGCTAAGGTTGTTTTACCACTACCATTTATCCCAACCAGCAATATAATATTACCCAGTGAAACATCTGGCAACTGCAACTGTAATATTAAAAGCTCTTGTAATTTATTTTTTAAGTCTTGACCGGTTTGCAGCTTACCAAGCTCCGCTGCCAACTCTAACTGCTTGACAATCTCTTTAGTTGTCCCAACACCCAAATCTGCTTCTAATAAAATTTGAGACAATTGATCTAATGCTATTGCATCAATTCTACTTTGACCAAATAGATCCTGAAGCTTGCCAGTTACAGCAATATAGACTTTCTGTAATGAACTTTTAATAAAATCAAACATGTTTTAAAAACTATCTTTCACTACTAATATTTATCAATCTATGCCCAAAAAGCAACCTACCTGCTCCTGTATCTCTGGAACCAATGCCCCATGATAAAAGCATTAGTTGCGATAAGCGCTGAGAGCGTGCCCGTTCAGCCTTCTTTCTATCAACAAAATCAGCCAAACTTTGTATGTCTCCTCCAGGAGCACAGTATAATAAGTCATGCTTATGATCATGCTCAAGAACACCCCACAAATCTACCCCATAGTTACTAACTGTAGGGTAAACTCTAGTATAGTTCGTTTTAATCCCCAGAATATCTAAAATCTCAAGGCGCCCTGCTTGTATATAGGCTCCCATTAGAATCAAAGTAAATAAAAATATCTTTCTCATAGCCACCTCAATTTAAAACACTAATTACTTCTAAACCATAACAAACAGTTTTCTGCTTGTAAAAAGGCACCTAAATACCAAATCCCTCGATACGATCCATAAAGAGTTTCAGGCGACGATAATCACTAGCCCAAAGTAGCGCTAAATACTCCATCAGTTGCATTAACAGCTCCTGAGTTAGCAACCCATGCGACCGCAATTGACGCAAAACAGCTAAGAGCAACTCTTCAAAGGACTCTACACGATGTGCATGACTAAATAGAGCTTGCAGTAATCCAGGTTGCCGGCAAAGTGAAGCTAAGTCCTGTGTCGTTGCAACTGCCACAAAAGCATGCGTTCGTGGTGGCCGGGGTGGCAAATTGTAGTGCCAAGCATGCTGCAGGCAATATCCAATCGGCAAACAAGTAAAATTAGTCCTTAAAAATTCAAAAATTTGAGGTTGATCACGACGTAGCTCTATTTCAGTCTTTTGGTAGGCAAAGGGTTGCCGAGCCCCATCATCTGAACCGGTTTTAATATCAGAAACTACCCCAAACAACTGCAAATCACCACTGGCAAGCTTCACAATTGATCCAAACTCTGGAAATTGATCCCACTGCCAAGCCTGAATAATCCAGTTCGATAGAGAGCCGGAAATAACCTCTCCTAAATAAATATCTGACACTGCCTATCTCCTTGTGCTTGATAAAATTTTTGTAAAAATGTCTTTCGATGCACAATCGTCTGCCCAATCGAGCTTAAATACTGATAGTGCGACTCGGTTCCATAGCCTTTATGCTGACCTAGGCCTGATTTCTGAAAAATTTCCTGATAAAAACCAAGCAGCTGATCCCGCTGAACCTTAGCAATAATCGACGCCGCCGCTATAGAGTAGGACCAATCCTCGCCCTTAGGAGCAGATATTACCTCTATTTCAGGTGAAAAGTACTGTTGCAATGGCATAGCATCCACTAATATTTTAGTTGGCGATTTATGACAAACTGCTAATAAATTAGCAACAGCCTGGCGCATTGCCAGAATCGTAGCCACTCTAATATTACAACTGTCAATTAAGTAATTATCACAAATCCCAACCCCCCACCAGCTAACCTGACGTAACTTTTGGGCAACTAAAACTAGCTCTTCTTTGCCCATTTTTTTGGAGTCTCTAACCCCATCAATTAAAGCTCCCATCGGAATAATTACCGCAGCAGCTACAACTGGTCCAGCTAGACATCCCCGCCCCACCTCGTCCACCCCACAAACCAACTCTCCGGACCGCCAAGCAGCCTGTTCAAAGTCTAATTTGCTGACCAAGTGAAACTTTTTAGCGCTTTTATTTAGCAATTTTGTGACCATTTGACAAGGTTTAACCGCCTGCGTACAATTAGAAATAATTAATTGGATTTTATTTTATAATTTAGCAGTTTAAGTGTAAATAAGGAACCATATAATGAAAAGTTCAACAACACTAAGAGTTAAAGAGCTCCTCAGAGAAAAGGGCTGGACTACTAAGATTTTGGCTGAAAAAACAGGCATGTCTGAAAGCTACCTAACTCACATCAAAAATGGAACTAGACGCTGGAATGAAGACTCGCTAAGTAAGTTGTCTAACGCCTTTGAGTTATCGCCATTGGAAATGTTTGCCCAACACCGTCAACGCACTGACAATGTTGACAGTAATATTAGTTTACCAGAAAAATCTGGAGCTGACCTGAAGGTTCAGATTGTCCCTGTTGTAGGTGACATTCCATCTAATCCATCTCCATATAACAACCAATTAACACAGGTGACCACCGGGTACAAGGATGTATTCGTGCCTGTATTAAACATCAGTGATAGCTTAATGTTTGCCATGTCCATAGAGAGCAATCTAATGGCGCCAATGTTTGTTAAGGGCGATAAACTAATTATATCACCCGAATCATGGGCTCGCTCTGGTGATATTGCAGCTGTAGAATATGGCAATGACACACCAGTTAAGACCATTGCTAGAATCGCATACACTGAAGACTTTATCGTGCTTGAGTCTGTCAACCAAAAACATGCTCCAATCGCACTGGTTCGCGGCAAGGATCATTTTAGAGTGATTGGCAAAGTGATTCAAAGAATCCAGAGCTTTTTATAACTAGAAATTACTGGTCTTTATGCTACAATTAAAAGCGTATGTTTAACTAAATAAGATCCTATACCTGGGATCTTATAGTGGTTCAAAGAAATCACTACCAATTGGTTGAAAGGTTTAAATGTTTCTATACGAAACTCTAATTCTGACAGTTTCAGAAATCACTAATGATGAGTCAAAACAGCTAGAAAAGCTTTTTGACACCATGATCCAGAAGCACAAAGGTGCTAAAATATCTTTTGATCGCTGGGGCAAATATAGGTTGGCACAGCCAGTTAACAAAAACAATTACGGGGTTTACTTTTTAGGTCGCTTTGAAGTTGACAATGACCACAAAGATGCTTTGCTGGCTGAAGTTGATGAGTACTTTAAACTAAAGCTCAGTAGCGTCATTATGCGTTTCATGACTAACGCCCTGGATCCCAAGAAGCCACTTGAATACACTAAGCCTACTCCATTAGATGAATCGGTTCGCAGTGTTGACAAGTTCCTCAAAGAGAACAAGATGGACAGTCTAATCGCTGGCAACACATCTCAAGAAGTTGATGCCAATGTTGCAGCCGATATAGCAGAATTCGAAGAAGAAAACTAACGATTCAGGAATAGAAGATCATGATCAAAAAAGTAAAATTAAAAGTCAGCTCACGCTTACTTAAGAAAAAAACCCGCAAAAGTACTACTAATGTTAAAAAACGCTGCCGCTTCTCTAGCAATCCAGAATTGATCAAAGAAATCGATTACAAAAATGTTGATTTTTTGCGCAGTTTCCTAACTGAGCGAGGTAAAATTCTACCTGCTCGCATCTCTGGAAATGCAACTAAGTATCAACGCATGATTGCTAATGAAGTCAAAAAAGCACGGATTATGGCTCTATTACCATATAACGCAGTAGCTTTTTAATACGCGTACAATTAATTCAGATTTAGCTGAGCCTGCTTTTTAAGCAGCTCGGCTTTTTCTATAAGAGCTGTCTGCTTAAGACCCAGCTGTGCATACTGCTGCTTAACTTGATTGAGTAGACCCTGTAGTGCCGCAAGCCCAGACTCGTCATTAAACTCTTCGCTGGCTAGACACATACAATGTTCATACTGACCACTAACTAGATTAAACGACTTATTTAAATCAAACAAAACAGAGTTAACCCATACTGCTGACCGATTAGCAATAGCATGATCACCCTGGTTAATCAATGCACTTTGAAACTCGCCCAACTCGCCTTGATGTGAGGCTATTTTCTGCAAAAGACGATTCGTATCCCGCAGTAATGCCTGACAGTCTTTATTCAGACCTGCTAACTTTTTATCACTACTAGCAGCCCGACAATTTCCAAAAGCTACAATTAACAACATCAGTATATGTTTTTTAATCATTTAAATCCCTTCTAATTGAATAATCAATTTCAACTATCAGCCTATACAATTAGGCGTTCAATAGTCCAATTAATTCTATTTGTAACCTCATAAGAGATTGTATTTAGACGTTTCATTAAATCTGACACTCGAATACCGTCTATATCTCCCAGCATAATCGCCGTGTCCCCAGACCGCACGGGCGCACCAGTTGCATCTACAATAGTCATATTCATACCGATTCGACCTACAACTGGCACCATGGCACCGTTAATTTGCATTAATCCGTTATTAGAAAGGTCTCGACTATACCCATCAGCATATCCCGTAGAAACTACGGCTAATTTAGTAGTCTGACTGGTCTGAAAGGTCCGACCATAACTAACATAAGTTCCACATGGAACCTCTTTAACTTGAAGCACTCGAGCCTTCCAGCTCAAAATTGGCTTCAAACTCCAGTAACTATCTGGAACTTGATCTGATAATAAATTTTTCAACAAACCATAAATCCCACCGCCCACTCGCACCATGTTATAATGGGCGCCTGGAAATCGCACGACGGCAGTGGTATTAGCCAAATGAATCCACGGCAAATCAAAACCTAATTTTCGTGCTGCTACTATTGTATCAGCAAAAACTTGCTCTTGATATTGAACATACCAAGCATCTTGTGCATCTGACTCTGAAAAGTGTGAAAACAGCCCCCGCACAATTAGGGGAGAATTTTGTAGTTGTATCAACTGATGCAAGGCCTGTTCAGAATCAAATCCCAATCGAGACAACCCCGAGTCAACTTTAATTTGTACATACAAGGACTGCCGACACCGCCGAGCAGCTTCTAAATAACGATCGACACTGTCTTGATCATGAATTACTAGGTCTATTTTTTGCTCAATTGCCGCCATCAGATCACCATCGGCATAACCGCAAACTAAAATTGGTTTTTGAAATCCAGCCCCGCGAGCCTGTAAGGCCTCTGACAAACTATAGGTCACCGCCCAACTAACCTCAGGCACATCTTGTAAGATCTCAGCTACGGCTGCAATTCCATGACCATAAGCATTGCTCTTAATCATGGCAGCTAAATGAGTCTGTGGCCCCAAAAACTGCTTAACTTTATAAACATTATCCATTAATTTAGCTCGATCAATCTCGACCCAACTAAATGGATTAATCAACGTTTCAACTCTAAAATCTTCTGTCATACTGCCTATCTAAGATGCACTGCACAAGAAGAGGGGCTTAAATTATTAGCCCCTCACAAACATCTATGTTTAATAATTATTTAACTTCAATTTTACGCCAACCAACCCTGCTGGTATTCTCGATCTTAGGCAATTCCAGGACTAACTTACCATCTTTAAACTCGGCTTTAGTTTTTTCAAGATTGCCAACCCGGCTAGGCAAGGTAACCGATTGCGAATATGACGAATGAACCTGTTGCATATACTGTGAACTTTTATTATCGCCACCATCTTTAGACTGGTCATGGCGAGCTGACACTGACAGCACTTGGCCATTTATAATTGAAAATTTCACTTGATAATTACCCGATTGTAGCTTACCGTCTAAGGCATTGCCTTTAACTTCTATCTCAATTGGCCCCTTGTCTTTAGCCCAATCACCTGAACCTAAATTAATTGTAGCTACAACCGCCTTCTCATCGTCCTGGAGTCTAACATCCATTCGAGGTGATGACGTACCGCTTAAAACCTTA
This sequence comes from bacterium, assembly GCA_023250055.1. Taxonomy (GTDB): domain Bacteria; phylum Babelota; class Babeliae; order Babelales; family JABDEC01; genus JAHFBM01. Next base: position 7,064 of record JAHFBM010000041.1, read on the forward strand.
GACGTCGAATCTTGAACTAGTTTAATCTGAGCCTGCATTTCTTTAAATCTTTGATCAAAGCCCTCTTCGATTTCTTTCCAAGATTTCTCAAAATCTCCCCAAGAATCTTCTGCTAAATCCTTAGCCTGAGTAGAAATGCTACTAGCTATTACATATGATAAAAAAATAAGATTAATTTTATTTTTCATACACATCCTCATAGTTAATATAGAGATTATACTCTCTCATTTTACCCAAAACTGAATTTTCTGCAACTTGCCTGAATTACGAAACTAACCACGAAGTAAAGAAAGGGCAGACTAAGCCACCCCTTCTTTATTTCATTTAATCTTAAAAACCTGGATTCAAAAAGTCTTTACAGGTTCTCCTGAATTTTTGCAATACTCAGCAAAAGCATCTGCAACACCACATGCAC
>JAHFBM010000042.1 GCA_023250055.1 bacterium
ACCGGGGGATAGGGATTGGAATACTCCGGCGTCCACAGATAACGACTAGCTCTATAGATAACTTTCAATGAATGCTTGCAGTTCATCGCGGCTTTTTCCGCCAATGACTTTACCTAGTGGTTTACCATCTTTAATAAATATAAATGTTGGAATAGACGTTATTCCAAATTTTATCGCTAAATTACGATGATGGTCTGTATTTAGAAAAGCAAACTTACACCTTCCAATATAATCCTTCTCTAAGTCCATAAAAATTGGTTTAGTAACTTTGCACGGCCCGCACCAAGTTGCATAAACATCTAAAATTACCGGCAAATTCGAACTCTCAACCTCATTAGCATAATTGTCTTCTGTGATTTCAACTGGCATAATTGCAGCCCCTTCCCATCTTATTAATTATTTTTTATATAATTGAAAGATTATAAATCAATTTTTTTTTACTTGCACTCTTTCACCCAACTATGACATATTATGACAACGATAAAGATCTTGCCCACCAACTCAGAAAGGGGCCGCAGTTATGCGTATCTTGAAATTTATTTTACTCATCTCCGGATTAATTATTTCAAACTTAATTCAAGCCATGGAAACCCCTCGGCCAACCAGTCGTCGCGGTCGCCGCTCAATCCCAGCACCGGTCACCGCCATACAAGCCATACCAGTCCCAGCACCCACCCCTGTATCAAGCCCATCTTCACCACTCACTATTGCCAATTTTAGTCGCGCCAGCGACGATCGAACAAGCTCACCAGCCCGCACTCACCTCCCATATGAATTACCAGACATTACTCCCAGATCAATAGATTATTCCAGATCCCAAGCCATCACAAGAGAGTATGCCAAACACGTAATGAGATACATCCGTAATATCGAAGAGCAAGCAAAAAATTCTACCTACACAAACCCAGATACTTTAATAAAACTTAAAGCTGAAGCTATTCGCGTTTCAACTGACACGCTAGCACAACTCAATGAGCTTGGTGAACGAGCGGCCCTACTAGATCGTATAAATCTCATACTTAACAAACGGCTTAAAAAGCTAGAGTCTGATGCTTATCCCGCCACAACTGCTAGCTCTAAAGAGACTATCATTGGCCTTAAAGCCGTTGTAACAGCGGTGCACACCGGATTTAGCAGACCCATCTCAAATATTCCATCACCCATTCACAAATAGCATGTCGATTTAAAATTTGCTTGCACTCAAACATAATTTATGGCATAGGTAGACACTGGAGATAAAAATTGCTTAGTCAAATCCTTAAAGAAAGGTTTTCAGTTATGCAAGTTCTAAAGATAGTCCTCATCACATTTTGTGGCTTGATTAGCAATCAAATTATTAGTAGCGATAGAACCAGGGCCAGTCGAGTTCCAGATCGAATCATAGTGCCTGGCAACCCACCTACTACTGGTGGAAGCGCTACCACAGTTCCAGGTGCACCCAGGGTAGATCCTGCCGCCCGCATGTGGGGGGGTTTTCATACAAAAAATACAGCCCCCTGCTCACAGCCTGTTGCTGCACCTGTAATCTATACTGACAGTGTAGCAGTCGACATGCCGATCACACGTGCAATTACCCCAGAACCTCGTAAGCATATTCCAGAGCCAATTGCACGCGGAGCTTTATCTGACAGTGAAAGCGATAACGAATCGACCGCACCATCAGCTCCTTCAATCCCACCTACAATTTCAGATAGCAAACGAGATGAGACTGCCAAACCAGCCAGAATCTTTGATGTTCGCGAAGGTCGAAGTAACTATAATCCAGGTCTTGGAAAAAGACTTGGTACTACCAGATGTGATTTCCCAGCAGTACTATCGGCTGCTGAAAAAGGTGATGACGCATTTAAAGCTCTAGACCCAAGACAAATTGAGCGTGCGCTAGGAGAAGCTATTGCATTCAAAAATCATAAAGATTTTCCGTCTACTGGTGTAGCTAGAATTATTAATATGCTCAACTCAACTGGAACAGAGATTAATCGCAAATATTATGGTGATGCGTTTGATGTTCTAGAGTCAGATATCAAGGCCCGACTACAAGCAGAACATGCTAGAATGGCAGAAAGCCTTGCCATAGTTCGTGTTCTAAAAATAGCTAAACTTGATTGTGAATACGGAGCTAAAGTTCAAGGTGGCATAGGTGGTCAATCTCCAATTGAAGAATATGGTAATGAGGCTGACGCAGACCACTTTCTAATTGCATGTGACAAGATTCGTGCGACTGCAAAGCCAGAAGAAACACTGCGAAGTCAAACAGCTAGTCAAAGTGGCAGCGCCTTTGTACGAGTCGCTGGTGGAAAATTAAATCTCATACCAGGACCAACAGAACCCAGCAAGTAACCACGGCTAATCATACTTCCCTTATAAAATAACAATAGTAGGTCTCAAATCAAGATCAAGTTTGAGACCTACTATTAAGTTTAAATTGCAATTTTAGCCAGTTTTTATACACTTATTTCTGTTATTTAAAACTTTGATAGGAATAAAATATGAAAAGCAAATTAGGGTTGCTTGCTTTAGGATTGATATTGGGGAGTATTGATCTAAATTGTTCGGACACGCAGGGTTATGAAGAACGGACTTTTTTTAAAAACCCTGAAATCACCGGACTTGATCCAGAACTATGCGAAAAAATATTGGAATTGCGACTATTATTTAATAAAAGAACCGCATCTCAACGTCTCGATTTAGATGGTTGTCTTTTTTCAAATGATAAACCAATATATCAAATAGCTGATCCAGAGCTGCGTGCAATGTCAAATACTGTAATGATGTTTGAAATAATACAACGCCAGAAATTCCACCCTATATCTACTGGCCTACATAGGTGTGATAGCGTTAACAGAGAGTCTAGCACTCCAAGAGATTTGATTGCTTCGCCTACAAGCGAAAGCAATCCGGGCGCCTGGCCCCCAGGATCTCGCGAAACTCAACCTAGAGACTGGCCTCCAGGATCTTAAAAAATTAAAAAAAAGAGAGTTGCAAACTAGTAGTTTGCAACTCTCTTTTTTTTAATTATAGCCAAACTCACTTAGTAGCGCACGCTGCGTCATCGCGAGCCCCTTGTAGGTGTGGCGATTCACTTGCGTCATCGCGAGCCCCTTGTGGGCGTGGCGATCCACTTAAAAAGCTAGCTAGTAGATTGCCACGTCGCCAGAAAAAGGCTCCTCGCAATGACATACTGGTTAGTAGTGCACACTGCGTCATCGCGAGCCCCTTATGGGTGTGACGATCCACGACATACTGGTTTGTGCAGGGCTTACTGCAATTAGCTATAAATAATTTCTTATAACAACCCTTGCAAATCTTCCCATTCCCGCATGATCTGTGCCAATTTACGCTGAGATGTTTTCAACTTAGCAGTTTGCTGATCAAATTCTGGAGTACCATATTCTAAATCAGCATACCCATTTTCCAAATCTTGAATATCTGATTCTAATCGCTCAATTTGTCGTTCCAAAACTCGGACTTGCTTACGCAAACCATCATCACTTGAACCATCATTACCACTTGGTTTTTTTACACCCTTAGATAACTTTGATTTTCCCAAATCATCTTCTTGCATCTTAAGATAATCTTCATAAGAGCCTTCATACAAATGTGCCGAATCAGGTGTTAGAAAGGCCGTATGAGTTGCCAATTGATTTACAAAGTCATGGTCATGCGATACAAATAAAATTGTACCACGATAGCTCTTTAAGGCATCTAGCAAAACCTCTTTAGATGGAATGTCCAAGTGATTAGTCGGCTCATCAAGCAATAATAAATTGGCATTGCTCAATAACACCTTCACCATACTAACTCGGTTCTTCTCTCCACCACTAAGTACACTGATTGGCTTATAAGCATCAGCATTGCTAAATAGAAAGGCGCCAAGCATTGATCGAATCGCCTGATCTGTAACATTTGGACAATTATGCTTTACTTCATCAAAAATTATCTTACGATGATCAAGCGCAATATTCTGATCCTGCTCAAAAATTGAAGGTGTAACATTATGACCGGGCGTAATCGTGCCAGTTTGTAAATTTAATTTTCGACAAATCAAATTAAATAAGGTTGTTTTGCCAGTGCCATTAGGTGCAATTAAAGCCACCTTCTGACCAGACTCAATTTCAAAACCCACATTTTTAAAAATGTCTTTAGATCCAAAGCTATGCGCAACCCCTTTAAGCGTCAAAGCAATCCGGCCAGCACTTGGTGGATTAGGCAATTGAATTGCAATCTTGCGATTAGCAGTTGGCAAATCTATTACTTCTACTTTATCCAGCTTCTTCAAAATACTTTGCGCCATTTTAGCCTTAGACGCCTTTGCCTTAAACCGCTCTGCAATTGCTCGCTTATGTGCCAACTCTTTTTGCTGACGATCATGAGCAGACTGCAAGCGAGCCAAATTTTCTTCCTTCTGTACTAAATATTTGGAGTAGTTACCGTGATAAACCGTCGCCTTACTGTTAACAAGTTCAATAATCTGATCACAGGCCTCTTCTAAAAAGTAGCGATCATGACACACCAATAAGAAACCAAAATCAGCTTGTTCCAAAAACTTCAAAAACCAAGTCTTTGCAATTAAATCCAAATGGTTAGTTGGTTCATCAAATAAATAGAAACTAGCCTGTTGTAATAACAACTTGGCTAGCGAAATTCTCATCCGCCAACCAACGCTTAAAGTGTCAACTGTTTGAGTAAATTGCTGATCACTAAAGCCTAATCCCATCAAAATTTGCTTTGCCCTGGCAATTGACTGAGCAAACCCGTGATCATGCAACTGAGTAATAACTTGGGCATATTCAGCACCGTAAGCAAGATTATCTGGATGATCCCGCACAAGTTGCTCTAGCTCCTGCTCCCGTTGCCATGCTGGATAATCAGAAAAAACCGTTAAGGACTCTGCCAAAACCGTTTTAGTTGAATTTAAGGTAATTTCTTGTGGCAAATAAGCAATCGTCGTACCACCTGAAACAGTCACCCTACCAGAATCGAAATGTTGTTGTCCGGCTAAAATTTTTAATAATGTTGATTTACCCGCCCCATTTGCCCCGACTAAGCCAATTTTCTGGCTAGGGTTGATGGTAAGCGAGATCTCATCGAAGACCGTCTGGGTCTTAAAGTTTAAAGTAGCTTGATCAATTTTTATCATAGCCCTTAGTATAGCACAAAAAACTAACTTTTTTTAGTGAAAGGCATCGATTTAATTGAGAAAAGCACAAATTAGTTCTATAATATGCTTATCTATCTTTAATTTGTGCCTGTAGCTCAGGTGGATAGAGCAACGGATTTCTAATCCGTAGGTCGTTGGTTCGAGTCCAACCAGGCACAATTAATTTATTTCTTCTACCAACTCTCGAATTAGCTCCAGTCCACATGCTGTGATCTGCTCTGTCATTGGAAAGCGAAAACTACCTGGCACAATTACATACAGATGATCTAACTTTAAATCCTCCAGTGCAATATGCATTGATTTAGTAACTTTAGGGCTATCACTGTACTTAAATTCAAAACCAAGTCGTTTGCCATTTCTAAAAATCAGCAAATCCAGCTCAGCATCGTTATGAGTCGACCAAAAATAACAATCTTTAGACCTAATTTGTAGACAATCAATGATTTGCTCTAACGCAAAACCCTCCCAAAGTGCACCAATTTTAGGAGTTTTTGCAAGCTCTGCAATAGATTGCACAAGTGACAGAGCATTAAAGATGCCTGTATCTCTAAAATAAATCTTAGGCGTCTTAACTTGTCTTTTTTTAATATTCTCAAACCAGGGCTGCAACACCCGAATCATAAATGTGCCAGCTAAAATATCTAAATACCGAGCCACTGTTTTATCTGAAATCATCAATGCGTGCGCTATCTCATGTGCATTAAACGCCTGACCATGATAAAAACACAACATCATCCAGAACCGATGCATAATTTTAGGCGGCACATCAAAGCCAAATCCTGGCAAATCTTTTTCCAAAAAGGTACTAATATACTCTTCACGCCAATATACGCTATCTTCATCTGAAGCAGCTAAATAGGATCTAGGGAAGCCGCCTCGAAATAGCAGTTTATCAACGTCTGAAGCTTCTAACAAAGTAAAAGGTGGCAACTCGAGATATCCAATTCGACCGGCTAATGTCTCAGATGACTGCTGAATCAAATCACGAGACGCACTTCCCAAAATCAAAAATTTATATTTTTTAACCGGATCATCAACCAACACCCGCAAAATCGGAAATAGCTCTGGCCGACGCTGAATCTCATCAATCACCACCAAACAATCATCAAATCTACTCAAGGTCAGCAAGGGTGTATCCAGACTTTTAAGATGCATTGGATTTTCTAAATCAAACACTTCCACTCTTTGAGGATAACTAGCTGCAAATTGACGTGCCAATGTAGTTTTGCCTACCTGACGTGGACCTAAAATAGCGCAGATTGGATGCACTCTAAAGCAGCGAATAATTTGCTCTAAATAAATAACTCTTTCCATTGCCCCCCAATTACTATTTTCCATGAAAATTCGGATTACAACTCCAATATTACCTGGAAAAATAATTTAAAGTCAACATTGTCCCTGAAAATCCGGATTTAAACTCCGAAATTACCTGGAACCACTTCGCATGGAACGCGGAAAACCTGCCTTGTTGACAGTTATAATATGCGCATGATATAATTGTCAATACGTAGTGCTTATACTCTTTTTGATTGTGAAAATAATGATATATATTAAAGAATCAGAAGAATATCTCGAATGGTTGCATAGCTTAACCAAGAAAGAGCAAGCCAAGGTTAATGCCAGAATCAGTCGAATTGAAAACGATGAGCATTTTGGAATAGTAAAAAGTCTAGGAGAAGGACTTGCTGAATTGAAATGGTCAAATGGATGGAGAGTCTATTTTGCTAGCACTGGTCATAAGAAATTACTTTTAATTTTGGGAGGACATAAAAATGAACAAGAAAAAGACATTAAAAAAGCGCGAATTTACATTAGACGAATTACAGCCCATTAAAATTTTAGATGAATCTAAATTACGCGATTCAAAAGCGTCAGAATTTTTTAAAAATAAAAACGAAGTGGCGAAAGCGTTACTTGAATGCTTAATAGATAATGATACTGAATCCTTTATGGAAATTTTAGATGCTTACTTATCTGTAAATAGAACTAAAATTGCCGAAAGGACAAATTTAACTAGAGCTACCATTACTCAAGCATTTTCCAAAAAAGGTAATCCTACATTAAAAACAATCGCAAAAATTGTACATGAGGCTATTCAAAATCACTGAAGACTAAATCGTGCAAGCTCTTAATCTCTTATTAGTGCAAATAGCTCCTGCTGTAGGGCACACAGGCTGCAGGAGAGTGCAATAACCCTAAATTAAAGTCAAATTTAGGCGCAGCGCCGCAATTCGCCCAAGTTTTTAATGCTAAAATTTTAGCGACCCTGGAGTCTAACTCTACTTCAGAAAATTGACCG
>JAHFBM010000043.1 GCA_023250055.1 bacterium
TTTCAGTGGCATTAATTTTTCTACCAACTGAATTAATGGTTGTTTGGTTGGCGCCATGTTTGCCTTTGAGTTCGTCTTCAAAGATTTTCTCCAGGCCCATTTTGCCGGTTTTGCCTAAGTCTAAGGTTCCTAAGTATCCAATGACATGGCAAGCTTGCTTTTGGTAAGGATAAAATCGCTTAAAGCTATTTTGAATTATAATATTGGGATGTCCAGCAAACTGTTCTTCGACTTTGCTAAGAATATTAAAAGGAATATCTTCAAATAAGGTAAATTCTTGGCGCTGACGCTCAGTAATTTGGATTTGCTTAGTTAACTCTTCTGTGAGTTCAAAGTTATTGATTTGTAAAATTTGAGTTAATATTTCAATCTGAGTAGGGGTGAGCTTACGCTCTCCTGATCCAGACCATACAATATTCTTAACAGGTCGATTCGTTGCCAGCAGGTTGCCATTAATATCGCAGATATTACCGCGAGGAGGATGCAATTTTTGGATTCTAGTAAAGTTGTTTTGGCTGAGGCGATAAAGATGTTTAGCCTGATACAATTGTAAATAGCACAGTCGCCCTAGAATTGCCAAAAAGCAGACTAAAACAAAGGTTGATAAGCGATTGTATTTTAAAAAATAATGCTTTTGATTTAATAAAATCATTTGGATCTATTTTAATTCTCTATTTAATTGTCCTTAATACCTTAATTGGGTATTAAGTTCTTGTAAATAAAAAACTAGCATTATTCTGGAGTTTTAACTTTAAGCATCCGTTTAATTGGATGAATCGTATTGCACAGATCGCTTAATTCGGTAGTTGTGACATGGGTATAAATTTCAGTGCTAGATAGACTTCGATGTCCTAAAAGCTCTTGAACAACCCTGAGTGCTACGCCTTGATTTAACATATGGGTAGCAAAAGAATGGCGAATTTTGTGCGGAGTAATCGGGCGTTCGATTTTTAAAAATTTGCGAAACATCTCCATAATGCGCTGAATCGTGCGAACGGTGAGGGGTTCATTTGAATTGCCTTGAAATAGTGCGCTATCATAGCTATTGGTTGGGATTCGCTCTTGTTCAATATATGCTAACATTTTTTCTTTAGCCTTGGAGCCGAATAGTACGATTCGTTCACGTTGCCCTTTTCCCATAATCCGGATGGTTTTATTGTTAAAATCTATGTCATTTAAGTTAATTTGAATAAGCTCTGAACAGCGAATGCCAGTAGCATATAATAGTTCTAAGACAGCCGTGTCTCGTAGGGGTCTTTTGGTAGGTAACTCTTCTATTTTAACTTGGTCTAACAGGTGAAATATTTCGTCAATTGAAAGGTAAACTGGTAGGCGCTTGGATGTTTTAGGGCGGCTAATGTTAACTTTAAAATCTAAACCACAATTTTTTAAATATCTCTGAAATGATTTAAAACAGGAGACTTTGCGTGCGATTGAGCTTTTATTAATCTGTTCATGATACATAAATACTAAAAAACGTTCTAAAACACGATTTAGTAGAACAGGTTGAGGTTCTTTTTGGTTCAAGCGCTGCCAAAAATCAACAAATTGGTTTAGGTCACACTGATAGGCGCGTTGTGTGTGCAGTGAAAGATTTTTTTCAAATTTAATATAATTAATAAATTCTGAGATTTTAGATTGAAAAATCTCTAAAACAATGTGCTCCGTTACCATAATTTTGTAGAATCCTTTTTAATTTTAATAAAAACCAAACTCCTTACAGCGGCGCTGAACTGAAGAGCGATTTACGTTAAGAAGACTAGCAATTTTATTTTGATTTTGGAATTTATTCCATAGCCAGAAGAGGGCTTCGCGATCCTTAAGGGCATACTTCCCTAATTTTAAAATGTCAGCTAGTTTAGGATCGTGTAAAATGCTATCAGGCGGTAATTGTGTGTCAATTTGGACCAGATTGATTTTGGATTTAGCTGTAATTAAGATTTGAATTTTTTCTTTGAGAATCTGAATGCTATTTATATTGTTATTAATTAGAAAGTGTTTTTCTTTATCATTAAGCACTAGCAAATCTTTAAATGTTCCATTCCCTGCGATATTATTAGCAGTTTCTTCGATAATTTCTGTGACCGCTTCAGCTGATAGATTAGTTAGATCAGGGATGGTCAAACAGGTGCTTTGTAGCTCTTGATATAGCTTGTTTGAAAATAGACCTTCATGAATTAACTGGTGAAGATTTTGATCTGTCGAGCAGATGATTCGGACATCGCTAAAAACCTTCTGTTCACTGCGAAATACTCGATAAAAGCCATATTTGATAAAATCGGCTAAATAATTTTGGGTTTCTAAATTTAAATAGTGTACATTTTTGATAAAAAGAGTGCCAAACTGGTTTAAAGATTGCAGCAATGGGGTATTAGCAGATGCTTCAAAGATGGGATTAATGCCAAATAATTGAATGGCTGTTTCAAAGGTATCACTAGGGCCGTGAAGATTTAAGGTAGATAGATTTTGACGTAAGCTGATTTGGTGGATCAGTTCAACTGTAGGTTTTAGATCCTCTTGAGAGCTGCTATTGATCAAAATGGCTTTTTTACTCAGCGATGCTTTCAGAAGCTCTATTTTAAAATCTAAAACGGCTGAATTTGAACCAGGAATTAGTTGATTGATTAGTTTTCCTGATTGAGTGGTCTCTAAGTATAGTAGGTAGTCCCACTGGGAAGGATCAGTTAATAAATCTAGCTGTTTTTTGACAATGTCAGTAATATCCGGGTAGTGCATAGTAATAATGACACTGCTTTGATCTAGACTGGGAATACCAGTAATAATAATATTCTTATTTAGATGATCTTTGGCAAAACAGGTTTGTGGGCTTTTGTATGTTTCAACTTGTTTGGCGATATGAAGTAGCTTTTTAGCTAAAGGGTGTCCTGGCTGGGTATTGATATTAAAATTTACAATTTCATTCGCATCTTGATTACCAATGGTAAATCGGCGTGCTTTATAAAAAACAATTCCGAACTTGCTGTTTTGGGCTTGCTTAATAAATGATCTAATGCTTTCTTTATATTGTGTAACTTGTTGATGTTTATGATAGAGCTCTTCTTTGAGCTGTTTTTCTTGTTCAACTAGGTTGGTTAAATTCCTTTTTTGCATCAAGTTAATAATGCTACCCAGGTATTGGGTGAAGACGGATATCTCATCTCGTTCAATATTGCTGTATATTTTTTTACTATATGGATCCTGTTCGATTATAATATAGGCAATAATGTGGTTTTCTTGGCAAATTGAGATAAACATTTCACAGTTAATCTGTCTAAGAAAGGTTAATAAATCAGCACTGATGTTATCATTTTGATAAAATTCATTGAATTCCAGCTCATCTAGGACAACGATTTGATTGCGAGCTATGAATTCGACACAAGGCTGATTGCTGTCGATAAAAAACTCAGTAACTTGTGCTTTAAAGTCTATAGAGTTGTTTGTATGTCTAAGATATAATTTGGTTCGGCCTTCAGCAATGTTTAGGGCCTGATGGAAGTAAGATTTAACGATCGGATATAATTCTTGTTGATTTATGACAGTACTGAGCTGCTCTAATAGTATTTTGAATCTTCCCATAAAAGGATTTTCAGACTGATTAGAGATGACCGATGGACGGACATTTAAGAATCTTAGTTTTAATAACTTATTAATGCAGAAGTAGGCGGTATATGTAATTAATAGTGAGGATAGGCCAATTACGGCATAGTTACTGGCAACATAATCGGGGACGAAATTAAATGGATAAACTTGAATAATATCAGAAAGTACCCGTGGAACAATTAGCCCCCAAATAAATATATGCAGTTGCTTGCGGAGAATTTTAGGAGTCTTGGTTTTATGTAGTTTAATTAGAGTTTGCAGTAGGGCAATTGCAATAATAATTGGTATGTAGGCTGTAATTTGATTTAATGAGTTAAACTCAATATTTGGCCTGGATAGTGTGAATGTATTGAAAACTGCCAACCAGAGGAATATTCCACAATAATATGCACTAACAGCTAGGAAAATCCAATTAATGATAGAAATTCTTTTAGGGTGAGATGAAATCAAATTGTCTATTAGCAGGCTCAGAGCTTGATATTGAATGATTACAAAGGCCCAGGCGATACGTAATGCGAAAATGATGATACGGTAATCTATGCAGGGAAAGAACAAGGCCTTGGTTAGTTTTATAATCCAGGCTAAATCTTCGGTGATTGATCCCAATAAGATTAGAATTAAGGATAGCCAGGCTTGTTGAAACTTAGTTTGTCGTTCTTTGCGATGCACAAACAGCTGTGAAATGATATAGGTTTTGATTGCAAGAGATATTGTAGTTGCGATTAATAGAAAAGGCTTACTACTTAAAGCTTGAACTGTATTGATTAAGGCATTAGTGGTTTGGCTGATGAAATAATGCATGCTGCTAGGTTGTTTCTTGAGTTTTACAAAACTTACAGTTTTAGTTTAGTGATTATTAAGATAGCATATTTAAAAAAAAAGAATACAGCATAGGCTTAGTCCTATTACTGTATTCTTTTTGAAAACCGGTCTAATTTTACGAATTTGTGGCTTTTTTGACTACGCGTCGTTTGGCCATTCTTCTTTTAGCTGGTTTAGCAGCTGCAGCTACAACTGGTTTAACAGCTGCTTTTTTAGCTACAACTTTTCTTTTAGGAGCTGCTTTTTTGACGGCAGCTCTTTTAGGAGCGGCCTTTTTGGCAACTACCGTTCTTTTAGGGGCAGCTTTTTTAGCTACGACCTTTCTTTTAGGCGCTGCTTTTTTGGCAACTACTCTTTTAGGAGCAGCTTTTTTGGCAACTACCTTTTTCTTAGGAGCAGCTTTTTTAACAGCTACTTTCTTAACAGCAGCTTTTTTAACAGCTACTTTTCTTTTAGGAGCAGCTTTCTTAACAACTGCTTTCTTAACGACTGCTTTTTTTGCGACTTTCTTCGCAGGCTTAGCAGCTGCCTTTTTCTTGATTGCCATTACCCAGATCCTCCTTTTTTAAAAAAAAGAAATATTACTTTTCTACTTAATGTTAATACTAATAATTAGTAAAATCATAAGTCAACACTCTGATCTAAAATTTTAACTGTAGAGGTTTAAAAAAAGTAGAGATTTAGTTTTTTTGACAAACCAGATCTCTACTTTTAAAACAATTATTTGTTGTGTATTTCGGCATCAGCAAGTAGTTTTGGAGTTGAGATTCCAAACTCTTGTTTGCCATCTTGATATCGTAGTGTGACTGTTTTATTTTCAACTTCTTTATTGCCAATTACAATCATCCAAGGGATTTTGTCTAACTGTGCAGTCTTAATTTTTCCAGATATTGGATCACTGCTTTGATCGATTTCAACTCTAATTCCAACTTGTTCTAATTGTTGCTTAAGATCGATAGCATAAGGCTTTTGTGTATCTGTAATTGTTAAAATTTTAATTTGAACTGGTGCGATTAAAAATGGCAATTGTCCTTTGAAGTGCTCTAAAAGGATGCCAAAGAAGCGCTCCATTGATCCATAAATTACATGGTGAATTACGACTGGGCGAGTTTTAGTGTCATTGTCAGTTGTGTAGACTACGTCGAAGTTTTCAGCTAGAAAGAAATCAACTTGAACAGTACCACATTGCCATTCGCGTCCCATGGAGTCTTTGATTTTAAATTCAATCTTGGGTCCGTAAAAAGCACCTTCGCCTTCTTGAATTTTATAGTTAGCTCCTGCTGAGCGCAAGGCATTTTTTAGCGCATCTGTGGCCTTGGCCCACAATTCATCACTGCCCATTGATTTAGCGGGCTTAGTTGAAAGGGCGATTTCAATATTGGTGAAATTAAACTTATTTAATACCTTATTGGTGTTTTCTATAATAGATAAGACTTCAGACTCAACTTGGTCAACCATGCAGTAGATATGTGCATCATCTTGGGTAAATGATCTGACACGGAATAGTCCATGTAGCACGCCGGAGAGCTCATGGCGATGAACTAGACCGTACTCGGCTAGCTTTAATGGAAGCTCACGATAAGAGCGCGGGCGAGTTTTAAATACCAAGGCTGATCCGGGGCAGTTCATTGGTTTAATAGCATAACTTGCATCATCTATTTTGCAGAAGTACATATTGTCTTTGTAATGTTGGTAGTGCCCAGATTTGTGCCAGAGCTCTTCATTGAGAACAATTGGAGTTGATATTTCTTGATAATTGTGAGTGCGCTGAATTTTGCGTAAATAAGCAGTTAGGGCATTGATAACAGCTTTTCCCTTAGGGTGGAAGAAGGGAAATCCAGGACCCTCATCATGAAATGAGAACAGATCTAGTTGTTTGCCCAATCGCCGGTGATCATATTTAAGAAGTTCGGCTTGGTGTTCTTCATAGTCTGTTAATTCTTGAGCCGTTGGAAAGGCGGTGCCGTGAATGCGTTGTAGGGCTTGTCCATCGCGATTGGCGCGCCAATATGCACCTGAAATTCCACTTAGTTTAAAGTGCTTGATAAGTCCAGTGCTGGCAACGTGTCCACCGCGGCACAGGTCATAAAAATTACCTTGGGTTGCCAATCCAACTGTTTCTCCGGGAATGTTGTCAATTAGTTCTAGTTTAAATGGGTTGTTTTGATATAGCTTGCGGGCTTCGGTTTTACTGATTTCGGTATGAGTAATGGGGTAGTCTTGATTGGCTAGTTCGAGCATGCGAGCTTCTATTTTGGGTAAATCTTCATCACGAAAATTGGTAGTTGGTAGCATGTCATAGAAGAAGCCTTCTTCTGTAGCAGGGCCAATTGTTAAAAGTGTTTCTGGAAACAGTTCGCTAATGGCTTGAGCCAGTAAGTGGGCGGCTGAGTGACGTAATATTTTTAGATTTTCTTGGTTTGCGTTCATAAGCAATCCTATTTAATTTTGATAAAAGCTTGAGTACGACATCTTGATCAGAATATAGTAAAAGCAGATTTTGTCGATTTTGTGGTCCAGCTATAAGGAGTCTTGAGATGAGTGAAAAGCCTAAGAAGGTCTACGTCTTGGATACAAACGTCTTAATTCATGATCCGCAATCGATATTTAATTTTGCCAATACGATCGTTGGCATTCCAGCAGTGGTATTGGAAGAGTTAGATCAATTAAAAAAAGAGCCGTCTGATCGTGGTGGTAGTGCTCGGGCTGCGATTCGTCACCTAGATAATTTAAGAACACGGGGCTCTTTGCGTAACGGGGTGCATTTAGACAATGGTGGGATTTTACAGGTGATTTTTCCACCGAATAATCTAGTTGAACCCATGCCTTTTTTTGTTCGCAATCTAGAAGACAATCAGATTTTGGCAACGGCACTGTATATGAAGTCTCAGGGGTATCAAGTTGTTTTTATATCCAAAGATATTAATGCGCGAGTCAAAGCTGATGTTT
>JAHFBM010000044.1 GCA_023250055.1 bacterium
GTACGCATTTTAAGCGTAAGCATCAAGGTAGGGGGTGCATGAGGTGTTGTTGTGGTGAATATTCTACAAACATTATAGGAGACCTGCGTAGGCATATGAGATCAACTAAGCATGGAAGTGCTGTTGGCGCTGGTGATGGCTCTTATAAATATATAGAGTTAGTTGGTGGTGAGTGGGTACATAAAGAATTTGCTGGTATCTAGATCTCAACTAGCCTTTAGTGATTGGTTATAGATGGCAAGGGAGAATGTATTAAATAAAAAATTACTAAGCGCTTTAAAAAAGACTATACTAAATAAATCATGAAAGTAGCAGTATTGGTTTCGGGTGGGGTTGATAGTTCTGTGGCTTTGGCATTGCTCAAGGCTCAGGGGTATGACCTTACCGCTTTTTATTTAAAAATCTGGCTAGAGGACGAATTGGCTTTCTTGGGTGATTGTCCTTGGGAAGAAGACTTAGACTATGTCCAGCGTACCTGTGCTCAGCTGGGTGTGACATTGCGGGTCTTGCCCCTTCAGAAGGAGTATCATGATAAGGTTGTGGCGTACACCATTGCTGAAGTTCGAGCTGGCAGAACACCCAATCCAGACATTTTTTGCAATGCCTGGATTAAATTTGGAGTATTCTACGATGCGATTGGCAGTGAGTTTGATCGGGTAGCGACTGGTCATTATGCGCAGATTGCTAAAATTGGAGATGTATTTCAATTAACTTGTGCACCAGATCAGATCAAAGATCAAACTTACTTTCTGGCACGCCTGACACAGAATCAGCTAGCAAAGGCGCTTTTCCCGATCGGTAACTATGCCAAAGCTGAAGTACGCCAATTGGCGCAACAGTTTGATTTGCCGGCTAAAGATCGCAAAGATAGTCAGGGGATTTGCTTTTTGGGCAAGTTAAAATTTAGTGACTTTATTAAGCATCATTTAGGTGAGCAAGTTGGTGACTTAATTGAGATTGAAACTGGAGCTGTGATTGGTAAGCATCATGGATTTTGGTTCTATACGATTGGTCAGCGCCAAGGTTTGGGTTTAGCCGGGGGGCCATGGTATGTAGTTGCCAAAGATATTAAGCAGAATCAAGTGTTGATTTCGCGCACTTATTTTGAAGAGTCCAAGGAACGAGATGTCTTTGAGGTAGTTAATTGCCATTGGATCTCTGGTCAGTGGCCAGTTAAAACAGATCTACAGGTTAAGTTGCGTCATGGAGCACAAATTTATAAATGTCATTTGATGCAGTTGGGAGCTGATTGGTTTGAAGTGCGATTGGACAAACATGATCAGGGGATTGCGGCAGGTCAATATGCAGTATTTTATGATCAAGGTGTCTGCTTAGGTGCTGCAATGATCTTTAAATAAATTTACTATTGCAAAAAGGAGTTATTTGAAAATTAATTGGCGATTTATCAAGCGCTTGCCAGCGCAAGAATGGCGTATGACTATTCCTAATTTTTTAACTATTTCGCGTCTCTTAAGTGTGCCATTAATTGTTATAATGATGGTGCAGCATAAATGGGGAGTAGCTTTTTGGGCGTTTTTATTTGCAGTTGTCACAGATGTTTGTGATGGTCTTCTGGCGCGCTATTTGAATCAAAAAACTTTTTTGGGCGCCTGTCTAGATCCGATTGCTGACAAGCTGTTGATTTTGTCAGTTTATTTTACCTTGGCTTTTGTGCAGTCGCCACTATTTACAATTCCATTATGGTTTGTTTGTTTGGTGTTAATTAAAGAGCTACTTTTAATTGGTGGAGCAGTTCTGATCTTTTATCAAAAAGGATTTTTAAAGGTTGATCCGACCTGGTTGGGCAAAGCTACGATGGTGGTGCAAAGTTGTTTTATAATTTGGTTGTTTGCTTGTTATTTTTTTCATTGGTTGCCAGTGAAAACATATTACACTGCATTGGGGGTGGTTCTGATTTTGGTGCTTTCTTCTTTGTATCAATATGTTAAAATAGGGTTAAAGCAAGCTTATTTTTATTTAAATTAAAGATTATATTTCGTGAACAGGTTGTTTAAATTATTAGGAGTTTTGGGACTTGGTTTTATGGCTACTTGGTTATGTGTAGCTGGAACTGCAGATGATTTTACAGTTCCTAAAAAATCTAAAAATTTAGTAATTAAGCAGTTGAAAACTGAGTCGTTAACTGAAATTGGTTGTGGGCTAGATAATCTAATAAAATTAGATCGGATAATTTGGGAGTTGCGTTCTGATTGGCAACTGGAGTTTGAAGCTGGATTGTCCGGTGAGGGTGGTGCATGTATTAATCATGATCGACAAACTCGTCAGGCGTATTTAGAAGGACTACAGCAAATTAATTTAGAATTGGGTAATTGCATGATCAATTTGCAAGCTAAATTAAACAAATTAAAAAATTTAAAAATTAAAAAATAGTTTTTTTTGTAAAAGATATTTCGAAGGGTATCGGGGCTATGGCTGGATATAATAAAGTGGTGATGGTTGGTAATTTGACGCGTGATCCAGAATATAAGCAGTTGCCATCAGGGCAAGCTGTGTGTCGTTTGGGTTTAGCATCTAATCGTCAATTTCGTAATCGTCAAAATAATGAAATGGTGCAAGAGGTTTGTTTCGTTGATGTTGATGTTTGGGGTGCGCAAGCTGAAAGTTGCAAAAACTATTTAGCTAAAGGGCGCCAAGTTTTGATAGAGGGGCACTTAAAGCTTGATTCATGGCAAGATGCTGAAGGCCACAATCGCAGCAAGCATTCGATTGTAGCAGAGCGGGTGGTTTTCCTATCTAATAGTGGTGCAGAAGTATCAGATGTGGCTGCTGATGAAAATTCAGATTACAGTAGTCGTTCTAATAGTCGCGTAGCTACGCCAAAGCCCTCTATTGAAGATTTGCAAAAAGAGGTAGCACAGATTCAAGCAGCTAAGTTAAAAGTTGCAACTGCTAAGCCAGTAGCTAGCAAGCCTGTTAAGAATTCTGATGCCGGTGAGATCGAGTTCAAAGATGAACCGCCATTTCAGGATGACTTGCCTTTCTAATTGTCAAAACACAAAGTAATTAATTTAAGCCTATAAATACTATGTATCAATTTGTTTATTGACACATAGTATTTCTTTTTGTCACCATGATTAAAGAAGAAGCTTTAATGGTCAGGGGGTGGTGAATGTGGCTTAAGGCTGTTTTGGTGGTGAGTCTGTTTTGTGGTAGTGTAGTTCTTGGTTCGGGGTGGCAAGTTTTAGATTTTGAGCAAGCGTTTCCGCAGTCTAAAGTTGAACAATTAATGCGAAATTTAGCGCATATTAGAGCCGGGCTTGATCATGTTGATTCGGCTAACAGTGAGGCCGTACAGCAGGTTATTATTCAAAAATTGCAAGACATTATTAAAATAGTTGGTCAGTTGCAGGCAGAATGGGTTTGGCCGGATGATTTGAGTTACTTGGGAAGGCTTTTGCAGTCTCTGCAGCAACGTTTTGAGCAGTTCTTAACTGGTTTGACGCCAGTTGCTGAACTTGCCATTCAGTTATTTAAAAAGGCACAGGCGGATTTGGCGACTCTTACCATGCCAAGTTGAGTCCAATTGCACCACTGAAGATCTTATTCTTGAGGCACCCATGTCCAGTAAATGGTAAATCGAAGTTAAGATAGATCTGAGGGTAGTTATGGTGTGCAATGTCATTTGCAAAGTCACATTCTAAACTTAAGTTGATAGTATGCATTTTCCAGCCTTGTAGAGATTGGTCGGTATTAATGATATGGCAGTCAAAACTAGAGTTAGCTGGTAGGACCAGGTGGGTAGATTGCTGTTTTGTAAAATGATAAGCTAGTGTGGCTGATATACCCCAAGCAAGATGATCGGCTTTGGCATAAGTTGAAAACTCCCAAATATTACCTTTTTCAATACAGACTGGTCCACTAGCCAATCGGATTAGGCCAGTTTGATTTAAATCAGTTTTAAGTCCGATGATTTTGGAGTGCTCTGGAAAGAGAACTCCGGCCACTCGGGAGCCAATCGTGATCCATTCATATAGTCCGGCAGCAATGTCGAAAGCAAATGGAAATCCGATGATGCCTTCATAGCCAGGGTTAATGACCATGGGATTTCTGAAATTGCTGTTAGTTGTTGGGAAGATCAAGCCGAATTTAATGCTAGTGTCCCAAAAGTCTAAGTGGGTAGTGTTTGTGTGGCTTTCGGCCCATCCTAGTTCTAGTGAGATATCGCCGGTCGTACTGCATCGATAGTTGCCCAAGTGGATATTATATTTTTGTAAATTGGATATTAAATTGTTAGTTAAATTTTGCCAATCATTTAAACTGGCCGATCCGATTTGAGATGGATCAGAGAGATCGATGTAATCCAGGTTGCTTAATCTTAGTTTACGAAAGGGGATATTTAATTCGCTGAAAAAGTTATATTTCCAATTTTGGATTAGTTTTAAGTTAATTTCGCTGAATTTAAAGTCTCCACTAAATCTGATTTTACCAAAGTCTGGCTGTGATAGGTTGGCTAAATCATCTAAAACATGATTACTGTTTTGATCTAAAATTGCAGTTGGAACACCTTGGGCAATCGCGCGAAAATTTTCGTCGCCATATCTGCTAAATAGGTCTACAATTTCACCACTTTGGTTGTAGCTAAAGCGAGTATCGCCGCCGCTGGCAGTTATAATAGCACTACTGAGATAATCTTTAGTAATTCTAGGTTCGCCAGCCCATTGTGGAGCACGGTAGTATGTTAGGCGGTTAGCACAGAGCTGTAAACTTACACCTAAAAATAATACCAGTGTTTGTATTTGTAAATTGCGCTTCAATTATATCTCCTTTAAGCCAAAAATCAGGCCGCTTGGTTTAGGGTCAAATCTTTGGTAAAATTAAACTACCGAAAAATTGAGTCGGTAACAAGTTGGATTTTAGTTTAAAATAGATCTTTTGGTTAGGGGAAGAGATGGAAGATAATTCTGTAGAATTAAATGAGCTAGCGCAATGTCAGCTTGAAGTTCAGAAGTGGCGAGATGCCGCTATGCGTAGTGCTGCAGATTTTGATAATTATCAAAAGCGAACAGTGCGAGAGCGTGCAAACTGGGTAGTAGAAGCACGTGGAGATCTTTTGATAGACTTATTAGAAGTTGTTGATAATTTTGATCGCGCTTTATCACAGTCCGCTGAAGAGCGGTCAGGGTTGTTAGTTGGCTTTGAAATGATTCGCAAGTCTATATACGATTTATTGGCACGTTATCATGTTAAACCAATGGCAGAAACGCGGCTATTTGATCCCAATTTGCATGAAGCGATTTCGCAAATTGAAGCTGAGGGGGTTAGTTCGGGTGAAATAGTACAAGTTTTGCAGGTTGGTTATATGCAAGGTGAGCGGGTGTTGCGGCCAGCGCGAGTGGCGGTTGCTAAATAGTATTTGATCGACTTATTGCAAAATACCCTGACAATTCAATGATAATATTATCATATTGTCAGGGTATTTTATTAAATAGGGGTGAAATGAATTATCGCTCTAGGATTCAAGAGGCTTTTGTTCGCCAGTTAGCTGATTATTTTAAGATTGTTTTTTTGGTTGGGGCTCGTCAAGTTGGCAAGAGCACGCTTTTGACACATTTATTTCCAGAATTTCCAGTGGTAGTATTTGATCCAGTTTGGGCTGTTTATTTGAAGCCTTTTGCTTTAATTTGATTAGGACTTTTGGATCGGCTCTGCCAATGTCGATGAACATTCATCACTGGAGATCTCAGGCCGGATCGGAGGTGGACTTGTTGCTTGAATTGGATGGCAAGTTCTATCCAATCGAGGTTAAGATTAAAAGTATTCCAAATCGTCATGATGCGCGGGGGATTTTAGCATTTCGCCAAAGTTATCCTCATTTAAATATTATGCCTGGTCTGGTTCTGCATGCTGGTAGCGATTGTTATTGGCTGGGTGAGCATGCGATTGCCTTGCCATGGAATGCTTTATTCTAGATATCTAGGGCCTTTTGACGGTTTGTTAGTAGCTCGATAAGCTTAAACAATGAAAACAAATTGTGTATAGGGGGTCTGTTTTATGAATATTAAAAATATGTTAGCGCTAACGCTATTGAATTTAAGTTGTATAGGCTTGCAGGCGGCTGATTCCGGCTTGGATCGGCCATGTGGCAAATATGTTAGCGCAATTGAAGAAAATGTCAAAATCGTTAATTCGGTAAAGGCGCTTATGAAAAGAGCTACAACTGGTGAAAAAGTCGAGTTAACAGCTCGAGTCGCGGGCCAACTTAATAAAGAAAGAGGTGGCTATATGGTGTGTGCCAGTAAGCGAATTAGCCCTAATAGATTTAAGTTTGAGAGCTGGATGGTTAAACCATCAGGCATCAAGGAACTAGATCCTAGGGAAAAATCGCGTAAAGATTTAAGTGATTTGAAGAATATTTTAATCAAGAGTGTCAAAGACTATAATGATGCGGTTATGCATTATGAAGGAGCACAGGATTCTGCTGAGGTATTAGATGCTTTAAATACAGTGCGGCAGAGTGCTACCATGTTTATGGTATGTTTGCCAGAGTCTATTATAATAAGTAGGCATGGTTTGGTACGCATTAATGAATACTTGCGCGATGCAGAACAAGCTCTTGCATTTGGTGTTGAGTATATTTCCAGAGGAAATAAGCCTATGCTTATTAGGTCTTTGACATTGCCATTCATGGATAAAGATGTTTCTTTGTTGCCAGTGACTATTTTTAAAAGGCCATAACAGTACCGTTATGGCCAAACTCACTTAGTAGCGATGACGTAAAAAACAAGCATAATCCTAACAAGCGCTATATCTATTTTCAAAACTCAACAGAACCTACTGGTTTGTGCAGAGCTTACGGCAATTAGCTACACCCCTTTAATTTAGTGTCTATTTATACATATACCCCATCATTCCAATAATTAATTCGATAAAAATTAAAATAATTACTAAGACGCTGAGCATATCGCTACGAATTGATGAAACTTGATTTTCATAAATGCTACGTACATCTTGAATGATATCTAATTTTTTACTAATTGATTTTTGCCAACTGTCTAAATCTAGTTGTCCACAGAGCGTGGTATAGATGGCTGATAGATACGGATCACCAGTTAGTTTGAGGCTGTTTTCGAGTTGTTCTGTAACTACTGAAATATCAACTCTTAACCGTCCTAATTCTAGGGTCGCACTATGATGACTGTTTACAAATGGTAAATATGCGCCCCAAGTAGAACCAGAAATGCGGCTTTCATATATGGTATTGAGTTTTTTGCTGAGGACTAAGTCATAGTACTGCAATTCTAGTTGTTGAATGTTAGCAAACTCAAAGATCTCAATTAGTTCATGATATTCTGGATCAGAAATGAAGGTGGCTTCGGTATCGATA